>JAPOWL010000135.1 GCA_026707615.1 Acidobacteriota bacterium
GATCGAGGGCGCGTTCATCGACTACTGCACCGGCCCGCACGTTCCGTCCACGGGGAGGCTGAAGGCGTTCAAGGTGCTCTCGAGCTCGAACGCCTACTGGAAGGGCGACGCGAGCAACCAGCCGATGCAGCGGATCTACGGCACCGCGTTCTTCAAGGACTCGGCGCTCAGGACCCACCTGCAGTGGATCGCGCAGGCGAAGGAACGCGACCACCGCAAGCTCGGGCGCGAGCTGGGGCTGTTCACGTTCCATCCCTGGGCCCCGGGAGCGCCGTTCTGGCAGGCGAAGGGAGCGACGCTCTACCGCGTGCTGGCCGACTACATGCGCGACGCGCTGTCGGGCGAGGGATACCAGGAGGTGCGCACTCCGCTCCTCTACCACAAGGCCCTCTGGGAGACGTCGGGCCACTGGGACCACTACCGCGACAACATGTTCCTGGTGCAGGACGACGCGGGCGGGGACCGGAGCGCCGGGGAGCGCGGCGCGGGGGGCGACGCCGAGGCGGCCCCCGGCGACCGCCCCGCGGTGCGGCTGGACTATGCGCTCAAGGCCATGAACTGCCCGGCCCACATGCTGATGTTCGCCAGCGAGGGTCGCAGCTACCGCGACCTGCCGCTGCGCTTCCACGACCAGGGGGCCCTGCACCGGAACGAGGCCTCGGGCGTGGTGAGCGGCCTGACCCGTGTCCGCCAGTTCTCGCAGGACGACGCGCACTGCTTCATCACCGAGGACCAGATCGGCGAGGAGGTGGAGCATCTGCTGCGGCTCGTCGACCGCGTGTACGGCGACTTCGGCCTCGACTACGCCCTCGAGCTGTCGACGCGGCCCGACGACTATCTCGGCAGCGCCGCCACCTGGGAGCACGCCGAGGCTCAACTGAAGGCGGCCATCGAGGCAACCGGGGCGCGCTACACGGTCTCCGAGGGTGACGGCAGCTTCTACGGGCCCAAGATCGACATGCACGTGACCGACGCCATCGGCCGCCGGTGGCAGTGCGCCACGATCCAGCTCGACTACCAGATGCCCGCGCGCTTCGGCCTGAAGTACACCGGGGCCGACAACACCGAGCACACCCCGGTGCTGATCCACCGGGCCATCTTCGGCAGCTTCGAGCGCTTCATCGCGCTGCTCATCGAGCACTACGGCGGTGCGTTCCCGCTCTGGCTCGCTCCCGTGCAGGCGCGGGTGCTGTCGATCGCCGACCGGCACGCCGCGTACGCCTCGTCCGTCCGCGATCGCCTGGCCGCGGCCGGGTTGCGCGTCGAGGCGGACGTGCGGCAGGAGAAGATCGGCCTGAAGATCCGCGAGGCGCAGCTCCAGAAGATCCCGTACATGCTGGTGGTCGGCGACCGCGAGGCGGCCGACGGCACGGTGGCCGTCCGGAGGCGGAAGGGCGGCGACCAGGGCGCGCAGCCGGTCGAGACCGTCATCGCCGCGCTCGGCGACGAGACGCGGCGGAAGCAGGACCCGGCGGCGAAGTAAACTACGGCGGCCAGGAAAGGAGCCTCCTATTCCTCCAGGACGCGGGCCACGCGGCCCACGACGCGATTTTCGCCAGAACCGCACGCGGGTGAACGAGCGCATTCGCGTTCGGGAGATTCGCGTCATCGACGACACCGGCAGTCAGCTCGGCGTGATGTCGCCGCAGCAGGCGCTCGCCGTCGCGCGCGAGAAGGGGCTCGACCTCGTCGAGATCTCGCCGACCGCGCAACCGCCCGTCTGTCGCATCATGGACTTCGGGCGCTACCAGTACGAGGAACAGAAGCGGACCCGGCAGGCTCGCAAGCACCAGAAGACGATCGAGGTCAAGGAGATCAAGTTCCGGCCGAAGGTCGACGAGCACGACTACCAGTTCAAGAAGAAGCACGTCGAGCGCTTCCTCGAGCACGGCGACAAGGTGAAGGCGACCATCTTCTTCCGCGGCCGCGAGATGGCGCACCCCGAGTTCGGTCGCCACATCCTGGATCGGCTCGTGGACGAGCTGCAGGAGGTGGCGCTGCAGGAGACCGTGCCCCGGATGGAAGGCAACCAGATGCACACGATTCTGTCGAGCCGGACCGTCGGGAAGAAGGGCCGGTGACGGGAACCCCACGATGCCCAAGCTGAAGACCCACCGTGGCGCCGCCAAGCGCTTCAACCGCACCGGCAGCGGCAAGATCCGCCGGAGCAAGGCGTTTCGGCGTCACATCATGACGAGCAAGACGACCAAGCAGAAGCGCGGCCTGCGCGGCAAGGCGACGGCGGCCCCCGCCGACGCCGCCCGCATCGCGCGGATGATCCCCTACAAGTAGGTCCAGAGCTAGCACGATGCCTCGAGTGAAACGCGGAACCGTGCGGCGCGCCAAGCGGCGCCGCCTGCTGGCCCGAGCCAAGGGCTACTACCAGACCAAGAGCAAGCTGTACCGCGCCGCCAAGGAGGCCGTCGACACCTCGCTCAACTACGCGTTCGTCGGTCGCAAGCGCAGGAAGCGCGACTTCCGGCGGCTCTGGATCACGCGCATCGGCGCCGGCGCCCGCCAGCACGGGCTGAGCTACAGCCGATTCATGAACGGCCTCAAGCGGGCCGGAATCGGGCTCGACCGGAAGGCCCTGGCCGAACTCGCCGCCCGCGAGCCGGAGGCCTTCGCGCACCTCGCCCAGCAGGCCAGCGCGGCCCTCGAACCGGGCCCCGCGGCGTAAGCGTCGCCCGCCGGTCCCCGGGCGGTTTCCTCGATGGCACCCCCTGCCGCGGTCGAAGGCGTCCGCGCCGCGTTCGCGGCCGAGTTGCGCGACGCAGCCTCGTCCGACGACCTGCAGGAGCTCCGCAACCGCTATCTCGGGCGCAAGCGGGGCGCCGTGACGGCGCTGCTCAAGTCGATCGCCTCCGCCTCACCCGACGTCCGGCGCGACCTCGGCCGCGAGGCCAATGCCCTGAAGCGGGAGATCGAGGAGGCCCTCGCGGCGCGGCGCCGCGGCCTCGAGGCGACGCCTGCGCGCAAGGCCGGTGGTCCGGACGCCGTGGCGGACCGCGACTCGACCGCCGCCTCCGCGCGGGCAGGCACGGACGCCCGGGACCTCGGGGCCCTCGACGTCACGCTGCCCGGCCGGGAGGTGAAGCTCGGCCATCGCCACCCGCTGACCGTCGTCCGGGAGGAAATCGAGGAGATCTTCACGAGCCTCGGCTTCGAGGTGGTCGAGGGCCCGGAGGTCGAGGACGACTACCACAACTTCGAGGCCCTCAACATGCCGCCGGAGCATCCTGCGCGCGACATGCAGGACACGCTGTACCTCGAGGCCCCGCTGCGGACCCCGGCCGGCCGGCCGGGCACGCTGCTGCGGACGCACACCTCCGGCGTGCAGATCCGCTACATGGAGACCCACGAGCCGCCGCTGCGCATCATTGCCCCGGGGCTCGTCTACCGGCGCGATACCCCCGACCTGACGCATTCGCCCATGTTCCAGCAGGTGGAAGGCCTGCTGGTCGGCGACGACGTCACCATGACGGACCTCAAGGGCACGCTGGAGTGCTTCCTGCAGCGGCTCTTCACGCCGGACACGCAGGTGATGTTCCGCCCCAGCTTCTTCCCCTACACCGAGCCGAGCGCCGAGGTCTTCATGAGCTGCGTCTTCTGCCGCGGCCGCGGTTGCGCGGTCTGCAAGCGGACGGGGTGGCTGGAAGTGCTCGGCAGCGGCATGGTGCACCCCGCGGTCCTCGAGGCGGTGGGCTACGACTCGGAGCGCCTCACCGGCTGGGCGTTCGGCGTCGGCATCGACCGGCTCGCCATCCTCAAGTACCGCGTTCAGGACATCCGCGCGTTCTACGACAACGACCTGCAACTGCTGGAGCAGTTCCTCCTGTGAGAGTCCTCGTCTCCTGGCTCCGCGAGATCGTCCCCGTGCGTGTCGGGATCGACGAGCTGGCCGATGCGCTCACCCGGCACGGCTTCGAGGTGGCGGCCGTCGACGCCGCTCCCGAGGTCCCGGGCCGCGCCGCGCAGGGGCCCGATGCGGTGCTCGACCTCGAGATCACGACCAACCGGCCCGACTGTCTGAGCGTCCTCGGGATCGCCCGCGAAGTGTCGGCGATCTTCGGCGAGCCGCTGCACCGGCCCCTCCTGGCCGCCGCATCCGACGCGGGCGCGGAGGTTCCGGTGACGATCGAGGAGGCCGGCGCGGCGGGCTGCCCGCGCTACGCCGCGTCGGTCGCCGACGTCCGGGTGGCGCCCTCGCCGGGGTGGATGGCGGCGCGCCTGGAGGCGGCCGGCGTACGGCCGATCAACGCCGTCGTCGACGTGACCAACTACGTCATGCTGGAGCTCGGCCATCCGATGCATGCCTTCGACCTCGATCGGCTCGCGGGCCGGGAGCTGCGCGTCCGTCCGGCCCGGGCCGGAGAAGCCGTCCGCACCCTGGACGGCGAGGAGCGCACGTTGCGCGACGACATGCTGGTCATCGCCGACGCCGAGCTCGCGCAGGCGGTGGCCGGCGTCATGGGCGGCGCCGACTCCGAGGTGACGGCCGGCACCACCCGGGTCGCGCTCGAGAGCGCGTGGTTCGATCCGATCTCGGTGCGACGCACGAGCCGGCGGCTGGCCCTCTCCACGGACGCCTCGTACCGCTTCGAGCGCGGCGCGGACATCGACGCCCCGGTGCTCGCGATGCGGCGGGCCCATGCCCTGCTGACCGAGATCGGAGCCGGGTCGCCGCGCGGCGGCATCGTCGACCGCTACCCCACCCCTCGCGCACCGGTCACCGTCGGCCTGCGCCACGCTCGCGTGCGTCGCGTGCTGGGGATCGACGTCGCGCGGGACTTCATCCCGACGATCCTGGAAAGGCTGGGGTTCGGTGTCGAACCGGGTCCCGACGAGGCCGGCGGGGCGACGTGGCGGGTGACGCCGCCGGGATACCGTGTCGACGTCAGCCGCGAGATCGATCTGATCGAGGAAGTGGCTCGCCACCACGGCTACGACCGGCTGCCCTCGACGTTCCCGCCCCTGCGGCGTCCGCCGGCGCCGCGGGGAGCAGCCCTCGAGCAGCGGCGCCTGCTGCGTCGCGTGCTGACGGCCGGCGGCTGCTCGGAGGCGATCACCTACGGCTTCATCGAGGAAGCCGCCGCGAGACCGTTCGTCCAGGCGGACGAGGAACTCGCGCGCCTCAAGAACCCGCTCTCCGAGAGGTTCGCCGTGCTCCGGCCCTCGCTGATCCCGGGACTCGTCGACGCCGTCGTCTACAACCGGCGGCGGGGGCGGCGCGACGTGCGTCTGTTCGAGCTCGGCCGTTGCTTCACCGGGACGCACGGCGAGACGGCGGCGGTCGCCGTCGTGGTCGCGGGTCCGGCTGCGCCCGAGCACTGGAGCGACAGCCGGCGATGGCAGGGGGGCGAGCGCGCCGGGCGGGTGCCGGCGGCGGACTTCTACGACGTGGCCGGCATCGTCGAGGGCCTGCTCGACGCGGCGGGCATCGAGCCGTCGTTCGAGGCGGCGGACGGCGCCGCCCTGCCCTGGCTGGCGGCGGGTCGTTCCGCCGTCGTGCGGTCGCGGGGCGCCGGCGAGCCGGGGGCATCGAGCCTCGGCTACGCGGGTCAGCTCGCGCCGGGGATCGCGGCCGACCGCGGCCTGCCGGCCGCCGCGGGAGACGCGATATACGTCGCCGAGCTCGACCTCGAGGCGCTGGCGCGCGCGGGGCGCGATCGCCGGCGCGTCATGGCTTCGCCGCCGCCGCGCTTTCCGGCGATCGTTCGAGACGTCGCCATCGCCGTCGACCGATCCTTGCCTGCCGCCGCGGTTCGTGACACGATCCGGGCCGCCGCGCCCGATTCGCTCGTGGACGTTCGGGCCTTCGATCGCTACGAGGGCGCGGGAATCGGCGAAGGTCAGGTCGGCCTCGCGTTCCGGCTCACCTTCCGTCGCGGCGATCGGACGCTCACCGATGCGGAGGTGCAGCGGACGATGCAGGAGATCGGGACCGCACTCAGGACGGCCCACCAGGCTACGTTGCGCTAGATCGCGTCGCAGGGAGCAAGCGGGACAATGGCGAACACCACAGACACCACGGTCGCGGTCGAATCCGTGGACGTAGAGACCATCGGGCGCCTCGCCGAGAAGGTCAACGCGCTGGTCGGGCTGCTCGACCGGACGCGGGCCGAGCTCGCCCAGACGACGGAAGCGAACGACCACCTGAGCAAGGAGGTGGATCGACTCCGCGCGCAGGTCGCGGCCGCGGACGGCGAGCGCGAGCAGGTTCGCACGCGCGTCTCCGAGATGCTCTCGCAGCTCGACGCACTCGACCTGTAGACGCCCGGCAACTCCGATGGGGGACGCGGGCGACGGCGTGGTCCTGGTGGAGGTCTGCGGTCGGCAGTATCCGATCCGCAGCGACCTGGAAGAGGCCTACGTCACGGAGCTCGCCCGCTACGTGGACCGGAAGATCCGGACGACCGCGAAGCATGCCCACGGGGCCGATTCCATGCAGATCGCGGTCCTGGCGGCCCTCAACATCGCCGACGAGTACTTCCGCTACCGCAACCGGCAACCCTCCGCGCCCGACGACGTCCGGCGGCGCACGGACGAGCTCGAGGCGCTGGTGGACCGGGCCATCGCCGACAACCTCGATCCCGAGTGAAGCCGAACCCGCGTCCACCTTGCCACCCGCCGACCTTCGTTCTAAGATGAATCCGGGTAACGGCATGAAGGTCGGCCCCGAGGGGGGAATTCCCCGGGGCCGCCATGCGGATTTCGATCTCCCTGCGGTGTACGTGATGGTTTGGAGGCTCGTTTGAGCCATTGCTGTATCGAAAGAGAGTTGCGACGCTTCGCCGTGTGCATGCCTCCGCGCGAGGAAGCCTTAGAGGCGGGGTATTGACCTAGCGGCTCCACCTGCTCAGGCAGGTTCATACGACCTCCCCACACGGCAGTTCGCGGGGTTCCATCCGTACCGGCGTGCCGCGCCCCTTGCACGGGGATCGCGCATGCAGTTCCTTCCAGGCGTCGCCGGTGCCATAGCGGGCGCGGTAGCGGCCCTCCTCGTCTTTCTGGCCTGGTTCGCGAGCCGGAAGCGACTCGCCGCCCGCACCGTGGGCCGGGCGTCGCACGAGGCGGCCCGCCTCACGCAGGAGGCCCGCCGCGAGGCCGAGGCCGCCAGCAAGGAGACCCTGCTCACCGCCCGCGAGCGCGCGCACGAGCTGCTGCGCGAGGCGGAGACCCAGATCCGCGACCGTCGCGCCAAGATCGCCGACCTCGACAAGCAGGTGGCCGACCGGGCGCGGGCGCTGGCCGACCGGGAGGCGGCGCTGAAACGGGCCGAGGCGAGCGTTCGCGGCCGCGAGGAGTCCGTTACGGAGGTGGAGCGCGCGGCCGCGGCCGAGGAAGCGCGCTGCCGGGAGCTGTCCGAACAGACGAAGCGGGAACTGCAGCGCGTTTCCGGCATGACGGCCGACGAGGCGAAGGAGGTTCTCCTGCACCAGCTCGAGTCGGACGCCCGGCGCGACGCCGCCAACCTCGTCAAGCGGCTCGAGCACGAAGCGCGCGAGGTGGCCGCCGACAAGGCCAAGCACATCATCACGCAGGCCATACAGCGCAGCGCCGCGGACCACGCCATCGAGACGACCGTCTCGGTGGTCGATCTGCCCAGCGACGACCTCAAGGGTCGCATCATCGGCCGGGAGGGGCGCAACATCCGGGCGCTGGAGACCGCCACCGGCGTCGAGCTGATCGTCGACGACACCCCGGGCGCGATCATCCTGTCGAGCTTCGATCCCTACCGTCGCGAGATCGCCAAGGTGTCCATCGAACGCCTCATCGCCGACGGGCGCATCCACCCCGCGCGGATCGAGGAGGTCGTCGAGCGCGTCCGGTCGGAGGTCGACGAGGCGGTGCTCAAGGAGGGCGAGGCGGCCGCGTTCGAGCTCGGCCTCCACGAC
>JAPOWL010000408.1 GCA_026707615.1 Acidobacteriota bacterium
GTGCTCGTGATGCACGACAACGACGAGGACTCGTACCTCGCCTCGTTCGATGCCGCCACCGGAGAGCAGAACTGGCGGACGCCCCGCGACGAGGTGAGCGCGTGGTCGACGCCGTTCGTCTGGCGGAACGACCTGCGGACGGAGATCGTCACCGTGGCCCGAACCCGCGTGCGGTCGTACGACCCGGCGGGCAATCTCCTGTGGTGGTTCGCCAGCGACATGACCAGCGCGACGGTGCCGACTCCGGTGCCGGGGGACGGCATCATCTACGTCAGCTCGGGTCACGTGGGGCACGACCATCGCCCCGTCTACGCCGTGCTTCCCGGCGCCGAGGGCGACATCACGCTCCGGCCCCGGCAGCGCGCCAACGAGTACATCCGCTGGTACGACCCGCGCGGCGCGTCCTACAACCCCTCGCCGCTCCTCTACCGCGGCATCTACTACACGCTGCACGACCGCGGCTTCCTGACCGCGCACGATGCCCGCACCGGGCGTACCGTCTACGGCCGCGTCCGCATCGAGCCGGGGGCCACGTTCACGTCGTCGCCGTGGGCCTACAACGGGAAGCTCTTCGCGCTCAGCGAGGACGGCGACACCTACGTCATCGCCGCCGGGCCGGACTACGAGCTGCTCGACAAGAACGTCATCGGGGAGATGACTCTCGCCTCGCCCGCCGTGGCCGGACGGACGCTGCTGCTGCGCACGGCGTCACACCTCTACGCCGTGCGCAGGTAGGAAACGCGAACGCCGGCTAGCGGGCCTGCGGCTTCGCCTTGGCGGACTGCTCCGGCTTCTCCGGCGTCTCCGGCTTCGCGGGCGCCGGCTCCGGAACGGGCCGCGAGTACATGTCGATCAGCTCCGGCCGCGGGCCGTCCGTCGGCACGCCGGCGCCGACCATGAGCGCGGTGATCGCCTGGATGGTCGGGCGGGACGGCCGCGGCAGGCCGCCGCGGTACCCCTCGGCGATGAACAGCGGCGTCCGGCCCTGCACGTTCGGCTGCGACCAGACCTCGATGTCGGCGCCGTAGTCGGCGAGCAGTTGCACCACGGTGGGGAAGCTGCCGTAGGCGGCCCCGTGCATCGCGGTGTCTCCCTCGGCGTTCACGGCGTCGATGTCCGCCCCGAGGTGGAGCAGCAGCCTTACCGCATCGCCGGCTTCCTCCTCCGAGCCCGCCTCCTCCTCCGGCGCAGCGGTGCCGAGCCCCGCCGCCGCCATCAGGGGCGTGCTGCCGTCGGCGTTGGGCAGGAACGGATCCGCTCCGAGCTCGAGCAGGAGCTGCATCAGCGGCGTGTCGGCGCGGTCGGCGGCCATGAGGAACGCGGTGGCGCCCTCCACGCCGAGGCGCGACGCGGTATGCGGCGCGCGAGCCTCGGTCGGCTGCAGCCGGGCGTTGACGTCCGCGCCCAACTCGACCAGCGTCCGCACGAACTGCAGGCTCGTGAGGCTGCCGGAGCCATCGGGGGGCGGGTCGCCGCGATCGCTGGCGTCCGGCTTCCGCACCCAGGACATCGTGTGGAGCGGCGAGAAGCCGGTGCGCGCGTCATTCGGATCGGCGCCGGCCTCGATGAGGGCGACGGCGAGCTCGAAGTGACCGTTGCGGACGGCGAGCAGCAGCGGGCTCATGCCGTCGTCGACCGGCCGGTAGCTGGCGTTGTTGACCGCCTCGTCCGGCCCGTCCTTCACCCGGGCCAGTGGGGCGTTGACGTCCACGCCGGCGTCGAGGAGGGTCTCGACGACGTCGATGTGGCCCTCGCGCACCGCGAAGAACAGGGGCGTGAACCCCGACGTGAGCGACGCCCCGACGTCGGCCCCCGCCTCGATGAGCGCCCGGACGATCCCCGTGTGTCCCTCGGCCGCCGCCCACATGAGCGCGGTCTGGCCTCGACGTTCGGCGGCGCCGGGATCGGCTCCGTGGGCGAGCAGCGCACCCACGGCCTTCAGGCTGCCCGTTCGCGCGGCGGTCAGGAGGACCGTTTCGCCGCCCCGCAGGGCCGCGTTGGCGTCGGCGCCGGCCTCGAGCAGCAGGCGCACGAGTTCGGCGTTCGCATTCGTGGCCGCGAGCGCCAGCGGCCGCACGCCGTAGCGGTTTCCGGCGTCGGGGTGGGCGCCCGAGCGGACGAGGAGGCGGGCCGTCGCCGCGTCGTCGTGGTAGGCCGCCCAATGCAGTGCGGTCATGCCGTCGACCTGGGTCGCGTTGACGTCCGCACCCCCGTCGACGAGCACGCGCACGAGGGCCGCGCGACCCTGCTCCGCCGCGTCCACGAGGGAGGCGTCCCCCGCCGATTCGGACGCGCTCGCTGTAGCCGCTCCCACCGCGACCGCCGCCCCGAGAACCAACGCCGTGCACACCGCGAGTCGTCGCGTGTTCATCTCAGGTCCCCCGTCGCCCGCGCAGAGTCCAAGGCGCCCGACAGGGCGCGCCCGGAGTCTGCGCCGCCGCACGCGCGCTGCAGGAGATGGCGCCCGCGCAGACTCCAATGCGCCCGTCAGGGCGCGCTACCTCAAATTGGCACCGGCCGGGCTTGTGCTACACCGACGCCTCGTCGACCAGCTCCTCGACCCGCCCGTTGCTGTCCCCGAACGAGTCGAGGCGGACCCCCACTCGATCGAGCAGCGTCAGGTGCAGGTTGGCCAGCGGCGTTCCCCTGTCGTAGCGGATGTGCCGCCCGCCCCGCAGGCCGCACGCGGCGCCGCCGGTGACCAGGATCGGCAGGTTCTCGTGGTCGTGCAGGCTCGAGTTGCCCATGCCGCTGCCGTAGAGGTAGACGGTGCTGTCGAGCAGCGAGCCGTCGCCGTCCGGCGTCGCCTGCAGCTTCTCGAGGAACTCCGCGAACAGCGACACGTGGAAGGTGTTGATCTTCGAGATCTTCAGCAGCTTCTCGGGGTCGTTGCCGTGGTGGCTCGTCGGATGGTGCGGGTCCGGCACCCCGATCTCGGGGTAGGTGCGGTTGCTCAGCTCGCGCGTGAGCTGGAAGCTCACCACCCGCGTGATGTCGGCCTGGAACGCCAGGAGCTGCAGGTCGAACATCAACCGGGCGTGGTCCGCGAACGCCGCCGGCACTCCGATGGGACGGTCGGCGTCGGGCATCGTGTCGTCGTGCGCCGCCGCCTCGGCGCGCTGGATCTGCCGCTCGACCTCGCGGACGCTGTCCAGGTACTGGTCGACGCGCACCCGGTCGCTGGCTCCGATCACGCCCTTCAGTCGGGCGATGTCGCTGCTGAACGCGTCGAGCAGGCTGGCCCGGCTGTCGAGGGCGGCGGCGCGCTCGGCCGCCGTCCCGCCCTCCCCGAACAGGCGCTCGAAGACGATCCGCGGATGCGCCTCGGCCGGGAGCGGGGTGGTCGGCGACGACCACGACAGGCAGTTCTGGTAGACGCAGGCGTAGCCGTTGTTGCAGACGCCCGCCAGCGGGTTGAGGTCCATCGACAGCTCGAGCGACGGAAGCTGGGTGTCGCGGCCGATCTTGCGGGCCGCGATCTGGTCGACCGTCGTGCCGAGGTAGTAGTCGGAACTCTCCGTGTGCTTGGCGTAGGCCGCGCTGAGGAAGCCCGAGTTGGACGTGTCGTGCGTCCCGGGATAGGAGTTCTGCAGCTCCGTGCGGGTGACGACGGTCAACTGGTCCTTGACCGGCTCGAGCGGGCTCAGGATGGGCGTCAGCCGGCCGAGGTGCTCGTCGTCCGACGGCGTCCAGCGGCCGTGGTCGCATCCCATGGGGATGAACACGAAGCCCAGACGGGAGATCGGCCGGGCCGGCGTCCGGGCCAGCGCCGTCGCGGCGGGGACCATCGCGTCGAGCAGCGGCAGCGCCAGGGCGGCCTGCATCCCCCGCAGGAACGTCCGCCGGGGAAGGGCCTTCTTCGTGATGATCATGACGCTCTCCTCATCTGAAACGGAACACTCTTCACGATGCCCACGATGAGCGACGACAGGCGGTAGCCCTCCGGCTCGGTCTCGCGCAGGATGCGGCGGACGGCCGGCTGGTCGTAGTGCTCGACGCCGCGCCCGAGGGCGAAGGTCAGCAGCTTCTCCGTGATCGTGCCGGCGAAGAGATCCGGGCGGCTGAGCAACCCGGTTTCGAGCCCCTCGATGCCGTCGAAGTCCCCGACCCCGGGGAGCCCCCCCGAGACGTCGATCGAGGCGGTGTCGCCCTCGTGGTCGCGCCAGCGGCCGAGGGCGTCGAAGTTCTCGAGGGCGAAGCCGACCGGGTCGATCGTCCGATGGCAGTTGGCGCAGACCGGGTTGGCGCGGTGCGCGGCGAGCCGCTCGCGCATCGGGAGATTCGCCGCCACCTCGTTCTCCTCGAGCGCGGGGACGTTCGGGAGCGGCGGCGGCGGAGGGGCGCCGAAGACGTTGGAGAGGACCCAGACCCCCCGGATCACGGGCGAGGTGCGCGTCGCGTACGACGTGACGGAGAGAATGCTGCCGTGGCGCAGGAGCCCCCCGCGGCGGCTGTCCTCACCGAGCTCGACCCGCCGCATGCGGGTGCCGTAGACGCTCGGGATGCCGTAGTGCTTGGCCAGGCGCTCGTTCAGGAAGGTGTAGTCGGCGTCGAGCAGGTCGGCGACCGCGCCCCCGTCCCGGACGACGCTGTCGAAGAAGCGCTCGGTCTCCTCGCGGAACGCCTGCCGCAGGTTGTCGTCGAAGTCGGGATAGAGCCGCGTGTTGGGGCTGAGCGCCGCCAGGTTGCGAAGCTGCAGCCACTGCCCGGCGAAGTTGGTCGCCAGGTTGTACGAGCGCGGGTCGGCCAGCATCCGCCGCGTCTGCCGCTCCAGCTCGTCGGGCCGTCGCAGCTCCCCGCGGATGGCGGCGTCGAGCAACTCGTCGTCCGGGATGCTGCTCCAGAGGAAGAACGACAGCCGGGACGCGAGCTCCAGATCGCTGATGGGGTACGCCTCGCCGGGCTCCGCGTCGGCCGGATCGAGCTCCACGCGGAAGAGGAACTCCGGATTGATGAGCACGGCGGCCAGGGCCCGCTCGATGCCGGCGTCGAAGTCGCCGCCGGCCCGCGCCGTCCGGTAGAAGTCGAGCGGACCGGCCAGGTCGTCGGCCGTCACCGGCCGCCGGTAGGCGCGCCGCATCAGGGTGCCGAGAATCTCCCGCGCGCACGGCTCCTCGTCGTCGGGACCGGCCGGGCGGCAGACGAAGAGCCGCTCGCGGCTCGGCGTGTCCCCGACGCCCCGCGGGTCGTACGGCCCGGTGATCGTCACCTGGTAGATGGCGGGCGTCTGGCGGGGATGCCGCGTCTCGTTGAAGTGGGACTGCAGCGGCTGGCGCTCCGTCTCGAGGAGCGACCCGGCATCGCGGACGAAGGTCACACCGAGCTCGTGGGGGCCGGCCGTGACCGGCACGCGGACCGTGAGGTTGCTGTCGAGCAGCGCGTCGTCCCGGTCCTCCGGCCGCTGAATCGTGAACGCGGCGATCGGCCGCCGGTCGAGCAGCACCTCCATCTCGTGGGGGCGCGGGTCGCGCAGGCCGCCGATGTTGCCGGTGCGGTTGCGCGCCAGCCGCACCTGGATGTCGTAGTCGCCGTCGTGGGCGAAGGTGTGCGTCACGAGCACGCCGCCGCGCGTGCCGAGCGGCAGCCCCGGGACGTGCGCTTCCTGCGTCGTGTCCGGCGGGACGCGGATCACCTCGGCCTCGAGCGAGGTGGCGCCCGCTCCGACGGCCAGGCGGCTGATCTTGCGCGCGGCGGAGATGTAGCGGTCGAGAAGAGCGGGCGCCAGGTTGCCCACCGTGACGTTGTCGAACCCGTGGCCGCTCTCGTCCGGCAGCAGCAGCGAAGTCGCATCGACGTCGAGCGCCAGCAGATCCCGGATGGCGTTCTGGTACTCCGTGCGGTTCAGCCGTCGCAGCGTTTCCGTTCTGCCCGGGTTGGGGCTCGCGGCAGCGGCGGCGTCGAGCGAGGTCTCCAGCCACTCGATCATCGCCAGCCGCTCGGACGGCGGCGGCTGGGGCCGGTTGGACGGCGGCATCGTCGCCGTCCGGAGCTTCTGGATGACCTTCTCCCACGTCTCGGCGCCGTCGCTGACGTGGGCGACGTCGAATGCCTCCAGGTTGAGGCCCGCCGTCTCGAGCCGCTCGTTGTGGCAGGTGATGCAGTAGCGGTTCAGCAACTGCCGGCTCTCGACCGCCGGCGCCGACACGGCTGCCGTGGCCGGAGACTCCCCCCCGGCCGACTGCGCCGCGGCGGGCACGGCGAGCAGACCGGCGACCATGGCCGCTGCCAGCCCCGCGGACACGACCCCACGCCCGCACGGACCCCCGGGCATCATGTGTCGCATCGGGGCATTCTAGAAGCTTGCGCCGCAGAACGCAACGCCCGTGGAGTTCCGCGGCGCAAGCTCCGCCTTGCCCGTAGAATGGGCCGGTCGAATGGAGGGCCGGATGAGCCGGATGAGAAGGATGTCCATGGCGGTGATGGCGGGGGCAGCGACGTTGCTCGCCCTCGCGGGTGCGGCCGTCGCCCAGGAGCGGATCTTCGTCGACCAGTGGAGCCCGACCGAGTCGGCGCTGATGATCGCCGACGGCGACGGGAGCAACCCCCGGAAGCTGGTCGCCGGATCCGAGCGCGACTACAACGCCTCGTTCTCGGCCGACGGCGCCTGGGTGATCTTCACGTCCGAGCGCCACGGCTCCGCCGACATCTTCCGGGTGCGCACCGACGGGACGGGGCTCGAGCGCCTGACGGACCATCCTGCCTTCGACGACCAGGCCGCCCTGTCTCCGGACAACCGCACGCTGGCGTTCGTGTCGACCCGCGAGACGGGCTCGACCGACATCCATCTGCTCGACCTCGGGACCGGCTCCGTGCGGAACGCGACCCGAGCGCCGGGCAGCGACTACCGGCCGAGCTGGTCCCCGGACGGCAGCATGCTGGCCTTCTCGTCCGACCGGGGGAAGGCCCCGCGGTTCGCGGCGGGTCGCTGGGAGCACGTCCACGAGGCGAGCGTCCACGTCATGCGCACGGACGGCGGGGGAGTCCGCCGACTCACCGCGGACGGGCACCTGTCCGGGTCCCCCAAGTGGTCGGCCGACGGCCGGCGTCTCGTCTTCTACGAGGTCGCGGTCGCCGACACGTTCCGCGCCCGGTGGTTGCCGGACCAAGCCGGCGTCGACTCCCGGATCGTGTCTGTCGACGTCGCCACCGGCGACCGCACGGTGCACGCGACGGGGCGGGGACTGAAGCTCTCACCGCAGTTCGTGGGCCCGGATCGGGTGGGCTACCTGGCGAAGTCGGGCTCGTCCGCCGCGCTCGCCTTCAGCGACGGAAGCACGGGCGCCACGGGCGACATCGGCAATCCGTCGTGGACCCGCGACGGCGCGCGGGTCGTCTTCCAGCGGGGCCCGATCGCGACCATCGCCCGCCCCCGCGCCCCGGGCGAGAAGCTGCAGGGCATCGACGCCGCTCTCGATCTGCGCTACGCCAGCGGGTTCCCCGCCGTATCGCCGGACGGCCGCCGGCTCGTCGTCAGCGAGCGGACCGGACGCGGCCGACCTGACGACCGGACCTCGCTCGCCGTCTGGAACACCGACGGCGGCGAGCCGCGGCGCATCTTTCGCGGCGACGGATCGGTGATGAGCCCGCAGTGGTCGCCCGACGGCGAGTGGATCGTGTTCGGGATGGGCAACTACTTTCTCGCGCGCACGCGTCCGGGTCGCGTGATGCTCGTGCGCGCCGACGGGTCCGGCGCGCGTGCAATCACCAGCGGACCGGGGAACGCGGGCTTCCCGAGCTTCTCCCCCGACGGGACCGAGGTCGTCTACCGCTACTGGACGGACATGGCGGGCGGCCTGCGCATCGTGACCCTCGCCGACGGCGCGGTCCGCACGCTCACGACCGACTACGACAACTTCCCCGGCTGGTCGCCCCGCGGCGACCGCATCGTCTTCAGCC
>JAPOWL010000319.1 GCA_026707615.1 Acidobacteriota bacterium
CGCCAAACCCTAGTCCGCGCCTTACCTCCGCGTACTCCTCGCCCGGGAACCGTCGCCTGCGGCACCGATTCCCGCCCAGCCGGCCTACAGGAGTCCGCGCCGTTCCGGCGCGGACTCCTACTCGACGACGGCGAGGACCCGTCCGGCGTCGACGGACATGCCCTCCTCCACCCGGATCTCCTTCACCGTGCCGGCCCGGGAGGCCGACATCTCGTTCTCCATCTTCATCGCCTCGACGACGATCATCGGCTGCCGCGCCGCGACCTCGTCACCCGGCGCGACGAGGATGCGGACGACCTTGCCGGGCATCGGCGCGGTGACCCGCACCTCCCCGTCGGCACCCGCCGCGGCGCCGTCCGCCCCGGCCGCACGGCGGCCGTTGACCAGCGTCCGCCAGACCACGCCGCCCGCGTGGACCGCCAGCTCCTCACCGGCTCCGGTTTCGACGCAGCGCACCTCGCGGCTGCTGGCGGCACCGTCGAGCCGCACCAACGAGAGCAGCGCCTGGCGGCCGGCCCGTTCCACGATCCGGGCATCGACGAGGCGGGTCTCCCCGTCCCAGGTGACCCGGAAGCGCCCGGGGTGCCCGGAGTCCTCCTCGACCGCCACCTCGCGCAACCGATCCCCGATCGCGATCTCGACCCTCATCGCCAGCGCAATCCCTCGAGGCGCGCCGCCCGCCGCCAGCTGCGCACGGCCTCCGGACGGCCGCGGTCGCCGTTGCCGGCCCGGAGCGCCGTATGCACGGCGGCGGCCAGGATCGCCGTCTCCTCGCCGTCGGGCGGCGGGTCGACGAACAGCGCGCCGCCGCGCTCGGCGAGCGCCCGGTCGAGCCAGGTGGTGTCGAAGCGGCCCGCGGCGAAATCGTCGCGGCGCAGGATCCAGCGGAACAGCGGCACCGTGGTCGGCACGCCGCCCACCTCGTACTCGCCCAGGGCGCGCAGCATGCGCTCGATGGCGGCGGGGCGATCCTCGTCCCAGACGCAGAGCTTCGAGACCATCGAGTCGTAGTGGACCGGCACCTCGAAGCCGGGCTCGACCCCCGCGTCCACTCGAACGCCCGGACCGCCCGGCGGCCGGTGCGCCGACAGCCTCCCCGGCGACGGCAGGAACCCCGCGTCGGGGTCCTCGGCGTAGACGCGGCACTCCATGGCGTGGCCTCTTGGCGCGAGAGCGCGCTCGGGATCGATGGCCAGGCGCTCGCCGCGGGCGATGCGGAGCTGCCAGCGCACGAGGTCGAGCCCGGTCACCATCTCCGTCACGGGGTGCTCGACCTGCAGCCGCGTGTTCATCTCCAGGAAGTAGAACTTCCCCTCGCCGTCCAGCAGGAACTCGATGGTGCCGGCGTTCGTGTAGCCGACCTCGCGCGCGAGCGCCGCGGCGGCGTCCGCGAGGGCGCGGCGGGTCGCGCCGTCCACCGCCGCCGACGGCGTCTCCTCGATGAGCTTCTGGTGGCGCCGCTGAATGGAGCACTCGCGCTCGACGAAGGGCACGACCGTGCTGTGTGCGTCGGCAAGGAGCTGCACCTCGATGTGGCGCCCGCGCTCGATGGCGCGCTCCAGGTAGACGGCGCCGTCGCCGAAGGCCGCCGTCGCCTCCGACGCCGCCCCGCGGACGGCGTTGACGATGTCGGCGCCGGGGCGCACCAGGCGCATGCCCTTCCCGCCGCCGCCGGCGACCGCCTTGACGAAGAGCGGATAGCCGATCTCCTCCCCCGTCCGGCGGAGGTCCTCGTCGGTCGCGCCGGCGGGCAGGGGGCCGCCGCTCCCCGGGACTATCGGCACGCCGGCGCGCCCCGCCGCCTCCCGCGCCGCCGTCTTGCCGCCCATCAGCCTGATGACGTCCGGCCGCGGACCGACGACGCACAGTCCCGCGTCGACCGCGGCCTGCGCGAAGTCGGCGTTCTCGGCCAGGAAGCCGTAGCCGGGGTGCACGGCGTCGGCCCCGGTACGGCGGGCCGCGTCGATCAGCTTGTCGATCCGCAGGTAGCTGTGGACCGCCTCGTCGGCTTCGAGCGCCACCGCCTCGTCGGCGTAGCGCACGTGGGGGGCCAACCGGTCGCAATCGGCGTGCACGGCAACCGTGGCGACCCCCAGCTCGCGGCAGGCGCGCATGATGCGCACCGCGATCTCGCCGCGGTTGGCGATGAGGACCTTCATTGAATGCGGATGACTCCCGTGCCCGCGGGCAGGCTCAGGCCTCAGTCTAGCAGGACGGGGCGGGTTTCCTTGCGGAGCGCTCCCGCCAGCGCGGCCCGGCGCCCGGGACCGGCGCGGCGGGGCGGGCCGGCCCGCCCGCAGGCCCGTGCCGGGATCACGGCTCCGGATCGCCGGTTTCCCGCCGGAGCACGGTGAGCGCCTCGCGCGTGCGGGATCGCAGGGCGAGCGGCCCGGGCACGGACTCCCAGCGGCGCACGGTCGCGGCGGAGACCTGCAGCAGGCGGGCGAACTCCACGACCGAGAACCCGCACCACGCCCGCAGCGCGGCGATCTGCGATCCGGTGGGCGCGGCGGTCTGCGGCGGCGTCGCGTTCGGCGCGGCGCGCGGCGGTGTCGGGTTCGGCGCGGGCGCCGGGGACTCCCGCGGCGTTGCGCTCGACGTGGGCGCGGCTGGCTCCGCATCGAGGTCGATGCCGAAGATGCTCCCGAGGTCCTCGTCCGCGAGGGAGTCGGCCGTCGCCGTTCCCCCCGGCAGGGTGAGATCGGCGGCGATGAGCTCCGCCTCGTCGACCCCGCGCAGGCGGAAGAGCAGCTCGGGGCTGCCGTCCAGGCGGCTGCCGACGCCGTAGAGCACGGCCGCGACGTGCTTGCACATCGTGGCCCAGTCCGGGCAGTCGCACGCGAGCTCCATCTCGCCCGGCTTCGGGAAGAGGCCCGTGTCGCGGTCGGTCACCACCTCCATGACGCGATCCGACAGCCGGCCCTGCAGCAGCTCCAGGACGGTCCCGATCTGCCCGGCGCAGGCGGCCTTGATCGCCTTCCAGGCGGGTCGCCCGAGCGTCCGGATGCGCACCGTGACGCGGTAGAGGTCGCTCCCGGCGACTCGGGCCTCGACCTCGCCCGGGGCGATGGCCAGGTGGTAGACGGCGCCGTTGCGCACGTAGGTGCGACCGCGGGGCAGGCGGTTCGCGAAGTCCGAGAACGACTCCAGGTGCTCGCACCACCGCCGGCCCCAGAAGCTGCGGGCGATGACGCGCCCCCGGATGTCCACCGGCTGCACCTCGACGCCGCGCGCGCGCAGGCTGACGCGCTCGCTGAGGGCCCGGGCGCGCCGCACTCCGACCGGGACGTATCGCGGATACCAGTGCGCCATCGGGGTTCGCCGTCCGTCTCGGGTTGCGGTCCGTCGCCGCTTGCCGTCCGTCGCCGCTTGCCGTCCGTCGCCGCTTGCCGTCCGTCGCCGCTTGCCGTCAGTCCCGGAGGGCCGGACTCGCGCGCGCGACGTCGAGGCGCACCAGGTCGAGCAACTCGTCGTCCGCCAGCTCCGTGAGGTTGACCTCGCCCGCGCCGTCGAGGAGATCATCCGCCAACTGCCGCTTGTCGGCAATCAGGCGGTCGATCCGCTCCTCGATCGTCCCGCGGGTGACGAAGCGATGGACCAGCACGCTGCGCCGCTGGCCGATGCGGAAGGCGCGGTCGGTGGCCTGGTTCTCGACGGCCGGGTTCCACCAGCGGTCGAAGTGGATGACGTGCGACGCGCCGGTCAGGTTGAGCCCCGTGCCGCCCGCCTTGAGCGAGAGGACGAAGAACGGCGGGCCGTCGTCCTGCTGGAACCGGTCGACCAGCTCCTGCCTCCGCCGGACGCCGGTCGCCCCGTGCAGCACCAGGCCGGGCCGGCCGAAGACCGTTCCGAGGTGCTCGGCCAGCTGGTCGATGATCTCCCGGAACTGCGTGAAGACGAGCGCCCGCTCCTGCCGCTCGGCCAGCTCCCCGCAAATCTCGGCCACGCGCACGAACTTGCCGCTGTCGGCAGGCCGGTAGTCCCCGTCGCCGGCGAGCTGGCTGGGGTGGTTGCACGCCTGCTTGAGCCGCAGGAGCGCGCGCAGCACGACGCCGCGCCGCTCGATCCCGTCGACCCGCTCGAGGTCGCGCCGCATCGCACCCACGACCCGCTCGTAGAGGCCGGCCTGCTTGCGCGTGAGGTGGCAGTCGCGGGTCGTCTCGGTCTTGTCGGGCAGGTCGTCGATGATGCTCCGATCCGTCTTCAGCCGGCGCAGGATGTAGGGCGCGATCAGCCGGCGCAGGGGCGCGAACGGCTGCTCGTCCCGCGACTCGAGCTCCTTGACGAACGACTGGAAGACGCGGCGGGAGCCGAGCAGGCCCGGATTCAGGAAGTCGAACAGCGCCCACAGGTCGCCCAGGCGATTCTCGATCGGCGTGCCGGTCAGCGCGACGCGGGCTCGGGCCGGCAGCGCGCGGACCGCGCGGCTCTGGCGGGTGGCCGGGTTCTTGACGGCCTGCGCCTCGTCCAGGACCAACAGGCTCCACTCGATGTCGGCCAGCCAGGCCTGGCGTTGCAGCATGGCGTAGGTCGTCACCACGAGGTCGACGCCCGTCAGGTGCCTCGCCGGCGCCGCCGCGATGTCCGCCAGCGTCGCGCGCTCCGTCTCCGCCGGGTGCAGGAAGCGCAGCACCAGCGACGGGGCGAACCGCTCCGCCTCGCGGCGCCAGTTCCCGAGCAGGGAGGACGGAACGACCAGCAGGGACGGCCCGGGCCGGGGCGTTCCGCCGCCCCGGCCGCAGAGCAGCAGGGCCAGCACCTGGATGGTCTTGCCGAGCCCCATGTCGTCGGCCAGGCACGCGCCGAGGCCCAGCCCCGTCAACAGCCGCAGCCACGCCACGCCGTCGCGCTGATACGGCCGCAGGGTGGCCCGCAGAGCCCCGCCGACGGTCACCGGATCCAGCCCGCCCGGCTGGCGCATGCCCGCCAGCAGCGTGCGCATCCCGTCGCCGGCGTCGACGTGCACCCAGGGGCGCTCGACCTCCGCCTGGTCCTCGTGCCGGAGATCGGCCGACGCGCCGGCGAGCAGGCGCATTCCCTCGATGAACGAGATCCCGTCGTCGCCCGCCTGCTCCCGCACCGCCTCCCAGTGATCGATCGCCTGCTGCAGCCGGTCGCGGTCCACCTCGACCCACTGGCCCTTGAGCAGCACGAGGTCGCCGCCGGCGGCGAGCAGCTCCTCGACGTCCGCGCGCGACAGCCTCTCGCCGCCGAGGGCCACGGCCACGTCGAAGTCCAGCATCGCGTCGGCGCCGACCATCGAGGGCATCTTCGCCCCGATCGTCACGCTGACCCGCGGGCGGGGCCGCCTGCGCCACCAGTTCGGCAGGCGCACCGTCAGGCCGGCGGCCTCGAGCGCGGGCACGCTCCGCAGCATCCGATAGGCGCGCTCCGGCGTCCACGCCAGCGCCTGGTGGACGTCGCCGGAGTCGACCAGCTCCCGCACCCAGTCGCACGTCTCGGCCGCCCGCTGGATCGGCGTCAGCAGCGTGACGAGCGCGGCCCGGTTCTTCGCGCCGGCGTACTCCGACAGCGCCCGCCGCAGCGGCAGGTGCTTCACCCTCCCGCTCGCCCCGAAGCCCGCGGCATACGTCGCCAGGAACGCGAACGGCCGCTCCTCGTCGTTCCGGTTCTCGGCCAGGTGGAAGCAGACCCGCCCCACCTGGTGCCAGCGCGGGGCCCGCGCCCGCAGGAACGCCGCGAGCCCGCCCGCCGCGGCCGCCGCCTCGCCCACCCACTCGGTCAGGCTGGTCCAGACGCCTCCGAGCGCCTCCTCGGAGAGATACTCGCCCCCGCGCATCGGCGGGGCGGCCAGGATCCACCGGGCGCAGTCGGCCGGCGCGGGCGGCGCGACCTCGACGCGCGTCTCCTGCGCGGGCAGCTGGCACAGCGCCGTCAGGTGCTGCTCGCCGATCTGCTGCCAGAAGCGCGCGGCGGGCACCGACGCCGTGTCGATGCGCTCCGCCGCCAGGGTGAAGAGCGCCTCGCGCCAGTCGGAGGCGAACCCGGGCTGCAGCCCCGCGAGACCGGATGGGAGCGGGTCGCCGCCGCCGGGCGCCCAGCAGAGATGCCCGGCCGGCGTCAGTCCGAGGCTCATCCCCTGCCGCCTGAAGGTCTACAGCGGGATGTTGCCGTGCTTCTTGGGCGGGTGCCGATCGCGCTTGCCGTCCAGGCTTCTGAGGGCCCGGATGAGCCGCGGCCGCGTGGTGCGCGGAGCGATCACCTCGTCGAGGAAGCCGCGGCCCGCGGCGACGAAGGGGTTGGCCAGCTTGTCGCGGAACTCGGAGACGCGCTCCCGCCGCAGGGCCTCGGCGTCATCGGCGGCGTCCAGCTCGCGCTTGTACAGGATGTTGACCGCGCCCTCGGGGCCCATGACGGCGATCTCGGCCGTCGGCCACGCGAAGTTGACGTCGGTCCGGATGTGCTTGCTCGCCATCACGCAGTAGGCTCCGCCGTAGGCCTTGCGGGTGACGACGGTGAGCTTGGGCACCGTCGCCTCGGCGAAGGCGAAGAGCAGCTTGGCCCCGTGGCGGATGATGCCGCCGTACTCCTGCTGCGTGCCGGGCAGGAACCCGGGGACGTCCTCCAGCGTGACCAGCGGAACGTTGAAGGCGTCGCAGAAGCGCACGAAGCGCGCCCCCTTGACGGATGCATCGATGTCGAGCACGCCGGCCAGGTGCGCGGGCTGGTTCGCGACGATGCCGACCGGCTGCCCGCCGAGGCGCGCGAAGCCGACGACGATGTTCCGCGCGTAGTGCCGGTGGACCTCCAGGAACGCGCCGTCGTCGGCGATCGAGCGGATGAGGTCGAGGATGTCGTAGGGCTGGTTCGGCAGCTCCGGCACCAGCGCGTCGAGCGCGGCGTCCTCCCGGTCGATCGGGTCCGCGGTCTCGGTCCGGGGCGGGTCGTCGAGGTTGTTGGAGGGGAGGTAGCCGAGCAGTGCCCGCAGCAGGGCCAGGCAGTCCTGGTCGTTGGCCACCGCGAAGTGGGCGACGCCGCTCTTCGCGTTGTGCGTCATCGCACCGCCGAGGTCTTCCTTCGAGACCGTCTCGTGCGTGACGGTCCGGATGACCTCGGGACCGGTGACGAACATGTAGCTCGTGCGCTCCACCATCACCGTGAAGTCGGTGATCGCCGGCGAGTAGACGGCGCCTCCGGCGCACGGCCCCATGATGGCGGAGAGCTGCGGCACCACGCCCGACGCGAGGGTGTTGCGGAGGAAGATGTCGGCGTAGCCCGCGAGCGAGGCGACCCCCTCCTGTATCCGGGCGCCCCCGGAGTCGTTGAGCCCGACGATCGGGGCGCCGTTCTGGACCGCGAGATCCATGACCTTGACGATCTTCGCGGCGTTGGTCTCCGACAGCGAGCCGCCGAAGACCGTGAAGTCCTGCGCGAACGCATAGACCGGCCGGCCGTCGACCTCGCCGTGGCCCGCCACCACCCCGTCCCCCGGCACGAGCTGCGACTCCATGCCGAAGTCGCGGCAGCGGTGGGTGACCAGCTTGTCGGTCTCGCGGAACGTGCCGGGGTCGAAGAAGAGATCGACGCGCTCGCGCGCGGTCAGCTTGCCGGCGTCGTGCTGCCGCTGGCGGCGCGCCTCGCCGCCGCCGAGCTCCGCCTGCCGTTCGTACTCGGCCAGAATCGCCTGCTTGTCCATGCGCGTGTCAGGTCCCTTCGCCGCGGGCCTTGTGCCAGTCGGCCAGGAAGCGCTCGAGGCCGATGTCGGTGAGCGGATGTCCGAAGAGCGCGTCGATCGCCTTCGGGGGGCAGGTGCAGGCATCGGCGCCGAGCCGCGCCGCCTCGACGACGTGGAGCGGTCCCCGCACGCTCGCCACCAGGACCGACGTCGTGTAGTCGTAGTTCTCGTAGATCTCGACGATCTGGCCCACGAGGT
>JAPOWL010000278.1 GCA_026707615.1 Acidobacteriota bacterium
CCCACCGGCCCCGCAGCCCCGGCATCTCCCGCGAGCCGTCTCCCCCGGCCGAGGCCATGGCGACGACGGGCTCGGCCTGCGGGTGAGCGGCGGCCAGCCGCAGAAGCTCCTGTCCGCCGTAGCCGGTCGCGCCAGCGATGCCGATGCGTACCCTGGACATGAATAGTTATTCCCGTTACGGTATATCTATGCACGACACGGTCCCCGGCGTCAAGCCTCGGCGTTCGGCGGGTACGCGTCGGCGCCAGGGCAGGAGCCTGTTGATCCCCGATCGCAGACGCCGTATGCTTATGCGCGCTACTGCATAGTTATGAAGCGATACCGCCAGTCGGTCATCCTCGAGCTCGTCTCGCGCGAGCCGATCTGCAGTCAGGACGACCTGAGCCGGCGGCTGCGTACGCGGGGGTTCCACGCGACGCAGGCAACGATCTCCCGGGACATCAAGGAGTTGCAGCTCGTCAAGCGGGCGGCCGACGGCGCGTACGAACGCACGGAGTCGACGAACGCCGGCCGGCCCGGCACCGAGGCGACCGTCCGGCGCGCGGTGGGGGAGTACCTGCGGCGGCTCGATCAGGTGCAGCAACTGCTCGTCCTGCGGACCGATCCCGGCGGGGCGCAGCCGCTGGCCCTGGCCATCGATCGGGCCGAGCTGCCGGAGGTCGTGGGGACCGTCGCCGGCGACGACACGATACTGCTGATCACGCGGCATGCGCGCGCGGGGCGCGAGGTGACGCGGCTGTTCGAGGGCTGGGCCCGGGGCTGACGCCCCGGAGAGCCGGCGCGGAGGCGAATCGAATCATGGAACGGATCGTGCTGGCATACTCCGGCGGCCTGGACACCTCGGTCGCCGTCAAGTGGCTCATGGACCGCTACGACGCCGAGATCGTGGCGGTCACCATCGACCTCGGGCAGGGCAAGGAGCTCGACGACGTCCGCGAGCGCGCGCTGGCGGTGGGCGCCGTGCGCGCGCACGTCGTCGACGCGCGGGAGGAGTTCGTGCGCGACTACATCCTGCCCGCCCTCCAGGCCGGCGCCGTCTACGAAGGGCACTACCCGCTGGCCACCGCGCTCGGCCGGCCCCTCATCGCGCAGAAGCTGGTCGAGATCGCGGAGATGGAGGACGCCGGCTCGATCGCCCACGGCTGCACCGGCAAGGGGAACGACCAGGTCCGCATGGACGTGTCGGCGCGCGCGCTCAATCCCTCGATCAACGTGGTCGCCCCCGCGCGGGTGTGGGGCATGACGCGTCCCGAGGAGATCGAGTACGCGCGCACCCACGGCATCCCGGTTCCGGCGTCGGTGGACAGCCCCTACAGCACCGACTCCAACCTGTGGGGCCGATCCATCGAATGCGGCGTGCTCGAGGATCCCTGGACGGAGCCGCCCGAGGAGATCTACGCGCTGACCCGCTCGCCGGCCGAGGCCCCGGACGACCCCGCCTACGTCGAGCTCGAGTTCGAGCGCGGCGTGCCGAAGGCGGTCAACGGGGTCGCGATGCCGCTCACGGAGCTGATCAACTCCCTCGAGACGATCGCCGGCGCGCACGGCGTCGGCCGGATCGACATGGTCGAGAACCGCCTCGTGGGAATCAAGTCGCGGGAGATCTACGAGGCGCCGGCCGCCGTCGTGCTCCACGCCGCGCACCGCGCGCTCGAGGCGCTGGTCGTCCCGCGCGACCTCGAACGCCTGAAGACCGATCTCGCACGCCGCTACGCCGACCTCGTCTATGACGGCCTGTGGTTCACGCCCCTCCGCGAGGCGCTCGACGCCTTCACGGCGAAGGTGCAGGAGCAGGTGACCGGCGAGGTGAGGCTCCGGCTGCTCAAGGGCGACTGCCGCGTCGTCGGCCGCAAGTCTCCGCTGGCCCTCTACGAGCCGGCACTGGCCACCTACGACGAAGGCGACCGCTTCGACCATGCGGCGGCCGAGGGTTTCATCCGGATCTGGGGCCTGCCCGTGGAGACCGCGGCCAGCCGGTCGGCGGGGCGGCGCGCCCCGGCCCCCGCCGGCGTCTCCCGCGACGAGTGACTTCCACCGGGCCGGCGGCGGCCTCCCGCCCGCGATGACCGACTCCGAGCACCTGTGGTCCGGCCGCTTCGCCGGGGCTCCCGACGAGGAGGTGTTCCGGTTCCAGTCGTCGTTCGCGTTCGACCGGGAGCTGTTCGAGGACGACGTCGAGGGGAGCATCGCGTGGTCGGAGGCCCTGGAGACGGCGGGCGTCCTCGCCGCGGACGAAGCCGCGTCCATCCGGGCGGCCCTGGGCGAGATTCGCGAGCTCGGCCGCCGCGACCCAGGCTTCGTGGCGGGGGCGGACGAGGACGTGCACGCCTTCGTCGAGCGGCAGCTCGTGGAGCGGCTGGGCGACCTCGGGCGCCGCCTGCACACCGGCCGATCGCGGAACGAGCAGGTCTCGCTCGACCTGCGGCTGCACGTGCGGCGGCGCGTGCCGCGGCTCGAGGGCGCGCTCGTGGATCTGGTGGCGGCCCTGGCGGCGCAGGCGGACCGGGCCGGCTCCGCGCTCATGCCCTCCTACACGCACCTGCGGCGCGCCCAGCCCGTGCTGGCGGCGCACTTCTTCCTCGCCCACGCGGCCGCGTTGCGGCGCGACCACGCGCGCCTCGGAGCCGCGCGCGACGAGGCGGACGCCCTGCCCCTCGGGTCGGGTGCGATTGCCGGCACGAGCTACGCGATCGACACCGCCGCCCTGGCCCGGCGGCTCGGGTTCTCCCGCGTCGTCCGGAACAGCATCGACGCCGCCGCGGATCGCGACTTCGTGTCGACGGCGCTCCACGCGTGCGCGCTCGCCATGGTGCACCTCAGCCGCATCGCGGAGGACGTCATCGTATTCGGCAGCGAGGAGTTCGGCTTCCTGGAGATCGCCGACCGCGTGGCGACCGGCAGCAGCCTGATGCCGCAGAAGAAGAACCCCGATCCGCTGGAGCTCGTGCGCGGCAAGACCGGCCGGGCCATCGGCCGCCTGACGGGGTGGCTCACGGCGATGAAGGGCCTGCCCAGCGGTTACAACAAGGACCTCCAGGAGGACAAGGAGGCGCTCTTCGACGCCGAGGCGACGCTGCTGGGGTGCCTGCGGGCGACCGCCGCGGTAGTCGGGAGCCTGACGCTGCGGCCCGGGCGGACCGAGCCCGCGGCCGGGGGGATGCTCCTGGCCACCGACGTCGCGGACCTTCTCGTGGCGCGCGGGGTGCCGTTCCGCCGCGCCCACGAGGTCGTCGGCGGGATCGTGCGCGAGCTGCTGGCCAGCGGACGCGACTTCGAGTCGCTGACCCCGGCGGAGTGGCGAGGCTACGACGAGCGTTTCGGCGACGACGCGGGCGCGCGGATTACGGCGCGGGCCTCGGTCGAGGCGCGGAGGACGCCGCAGTCCACGCACCCCGATGCCGTGCGGGAGGCGCTCGCCGACGTCCGCGCCTGGGTCGGCGCGGAGCGTTCCTGAAGCGCGGCCCGACCGCGGCCCGGCAGGGTTGCCTCCCCCTTGCGCCTCTGGTAAGGTCCGTTGTCCACACGCGGCAAAGTCACTCCCGCCTCTTCTGCCGCCTGGTCCGGACCGGATACGAGTAACGAATCGTTCGGGAGACTCTGATGCAGCAGCGCCCGAAACGCGTGGGAGACACGGTGGAGGACATCCGTCCGCGCGACGAGGCCGTGACCGCACACACCGTCGCCGCCGTCGATGACGACGGCGAGCGCGCCGGCGTGACGAGCCGCCAGTCGTGCGACACCGAACACGCACCTGCGGATGCGTCGTCCCCGCCAGCCGCCCGACCCGCGGACGAGGGACCCGTGCGCCGCCCCCTGATTCGCGCGACGCTGCAGCTTCCCGAAGGCACGCCCGCCACGCCGCGCCAGCCGCCGGTGTTCACCATGCACGAGCGGCAACTGTCCGGTCAGACCCGGGGCAAGCCCGGGCGCGACTTCTCCGGCAACGGGCGCCCCCAGGAGAAGGACGGCAACACCGTGCGCAAGAAGGGGCGGCGGAGCGGCCACGCCCGGGCCCTGAAGGACGGTTCGCCGACCGGCGGCCAGTCCGGCAACACGTGGCGCCCGGGCGAGCAGGGGCGTCCCGACGGTCGCCCCGGCGGCCGGCCGCGGTCGGCGTCGGGGCGCCGCGGGCGGGGCCGCTCGCGGTAGGGCCCGCGCCGCAGAACGCGATGCCGCACCCTGGCTCCGGCGCCGACGCCCCGCTCTCCCGTCACGAAGCCGCCGCCCTTCCGGAATGGGTGATCTGACCGGCGCCCGCGGCCTCGTCGTGGGCGTGGCGAACAAGCGGTCGTTGGCCTGGGCCATTGCGAAGGCGGCCGACGCCGCCGGTGCGCGCCTCACCCTGAGCTACGCGACGGATCGCTTCGAGAAGAACGCCCGGGCCCTGGCCGACACTCTCCGTCAGCCGCCGCGCCTGGTGCAGTGCGACGTCACCCGCGACTCCGAGGTCTCGGCCCTGATGGCGGAGACCGACGCCCACTTGGGCGGCCTGGACTTTCTCGTCCACGCGGTCGCGTTCGCCTCGCGCGAGGCGATTGCGGAGCCCTTCGTGCGGACGACGCGCGGCGACTTCGCGCAGTCGCTCGACATCAGCGCCTATTCCCTGGTCGCGCTCGCGCGCGCGTCGGCCCCGTTGCTGGAGCGCGGCGGCGGAGGCAGCATCCTGACCCTCAGCTACCTGGGGAGCGAGCGCGTCTTCCCGCACTACAACGTGATGGGGGTCGCGAAGGCGGCGCTCGAGGCCAACGTGCGCTACCTCGCCGCCGATCTCGGCCCGGCCAACATCCGCGTCAACGCGGTTTCCGCGGGGCCAATCAAGACCCTGGCCGCGTCGGGCATCCGGGGCTTCAGCCGCATCCTGGACCACTACCGCGAGCGGGCTCCGCTCGGCCGCACGGTGGACGCGGACGAGGTGGCCGCCGCCGCCCTGTTCCTGCTCGGACCGGGCGCCCGCGGGATCACCGGCGAGGTGCTGCGCGTCGACGGCGGCTACCACGTCACCGGCATGTAGACCGCCCGCGTCCGAGGCCGCGTCGCGCACGGCGGGGCGGGGCCCCGGGTCCGCCGGACCGGCTCACCCGGGATCGATCCAGTCGGGGCGGCGGCCGCTCAGCGCGAAGGCCACGAACGCGACGCCCGTCGCGCCGCAGAGCAGCCCCAGGCCGTCCGTGAGCCAGCTTTCCCAGCCGTAGTCGGCCATGCGCAGGAGCGTCGCCGGCGCGAGGAGGGCGAGGCCCGCGCCGACCGCGACGCGGCGGTCGAACGCGAGCCGGAGCAGCGCGCCGCGCGCGCGCCTCAGCGCCGTCCCCCGGGCGGCGCGCCGGTTAGGCGGCCGTGCGTCGCCGCGCGGCGAGTCCGTCGGCTCGAGCTCCATGGGTTTCGGAACCGCTCCGCGCGCGTGCTCCGTCGGCGCCCGCGGGCCCGCCCTCCGACGCCCCCGGCCCCGGGCGAACGGACGGGTGAATGCTACAGTAGCGCCGCCATGCCCCACCGCAGCCCCGGTAGCCCGCAACGCGACGGCGCGGGCTTCCTGAGCGGCCGGGCGATCCGCTACTACCGGCCGCGCGGCAGCGAGGACGTGCGCCGGCTGATCGACGAGGGGTTCCAGGCCTTCAACGCGGGACGGCTGTCCGAGGCCTGCCGGCTCTTCAGCGAGCGCATGCTCGATCCGTCCCACGACACCACGATCGGACTCACCATGGCCGGCGCGCTGACGCCCGCCGGGCTCGGCGGCTGCGTCATCGAGCTGATGGAGCGCGGGCTCGTCGACTTCGTCATCAGCACGGGGGCGAACCTCTACCACGACCTGCACTTCGCGCTCAACTTCACGCTGCGGCGCGGCTCGCCGTTCCTCGACGACGTGGAGCTGTACGACGCCGGCGTCATCCGCATCTACGACGTGCTGTTTCCGGCGTCGGTGCTCCTCGAGACCGACGCCTACGTGCGGGACTTCCTGGTCCGCGGCGGGTTCGACGGTCCGACGTCGAGCGCCGAGTTCCACTACCGCCTCGGCCGCGACCTTCTCGATCGGAGACCCGGCTGCGAGGAGCACTCCCTGGTGGCGAGCGCCGCGGCCGCCGGCGTCCCGATCTACACGTCCTCGCCGGGCGACAGCTCCATCGGCATGAACCTCGCCTACCACGAGCTGCTCGGCGGCAGCCGGTTCATGATCGATCCGAACCGGGACGTCAACGAGGTTTCGGCCATCATCCTGGCCGGGGAGAAGAACGGCGCCGTCATCCTGGGCGGCGGGTCGCCCAAGAACTTCTACCTCCAGGGACAGCCCACCCTGTGGGAGGTCTACGGCATCCCCAAGGGGGGCAACGACTACTTCATCCAGTTCACGACCGACCAGGTGGTCTGGGGCGGCCTCTCGGGCGCGACGCCGGCCGAGGCCGTGAGCTGGGGGAAGGTGAATCCCGGCAGCCTGCCGGACACCGTCGTCGCCTACTGCGACACGACCATCGCGCTGCCCCTGTTCACCGAGTACGCGGTGGGAACGGCGCACGGCCGCCGGGAGCGCAAGGAGCTGGTGCACCGGCGCGAGGCGCTGCTGTCCGCCCTCGAGAGCCGCGCGCGGGGCGCCCTGCGCCAGGGGGACGGCTGACGCGCCCGCGCAGACTCCCAACGCGCCCGCCAGGGCGCGCTACGTGCCGGTGCGCACGTCCCGCGGCCGAAACGCGTAGTCGGCCGGGTCCCCGATTCCGGCCTCGTCGAAGGCCTGCAGCCGCTCGCGGCACTTGCTGCACCGCCCACAGTGCAGGGCCGACGCCCCGTCCGGAACCGGGTTCATGCACGAGAGGGTGAGCTCGAACGGCACCCCGAGCGATTGCCCCAGCGCCACGACCTCCGCCTTCCCCAGGGCGCGGAACGGCGCCGCGATGCGGACCTCGTGCGCGAGCCCCAGCGACAGGGCCCGCTCCATCGCCGCGAAGAACGCGGGCGTCGCGTCGGGGAAGGGGTTGCCCCGCAGGAGGCCCAGCGTCAGGCGGCCGATGCCGTGGACCGCGCACCACGTGGCGGCCTTGGCCAGCAGCGTCACGTTGCGCCCGACCAGGTAGACCTCCTCGTCCGCCGTGCCGTACGCCGGCGGCGTGCCCCGGAGCGCCCAGTGCGTGCGCGGATACGTGTCGCGGGCCGGGCAATCGAGCCGCGCCAGCGGCCCGAGGCGACCCGCGAACGGGGGCGCCGCCAGGAGCTCCTCCGTGCGCCGGCGCTCGGCGGGCTCCCAGGCGAGAGCGCTGTTCACGTAGATCGGACGGACGCGGTCCGGGCTTCCACCCGCGGCGAGCGCCGCCTCGAGCTCCCGGGCGAGCAGGACGACGCTGTCCAGGCCGCCCGAGCAGAGGACTGCGGTGGCGCCGTCCGCGGCGGGTCCCGGAGCGCTGGCGCCCATCGCCGCGGATCGTAGGAGCTTGCGCCGCAGAACGCCAACGGAGTGCGTAGCCGCGGCGCAAGGAGTCTGCGCCGCAAGACGCTCGCCACCAGTGCCTCGCGCGAGCGCAGACTCCCAACGCGCCCGCCAGGGCGCGCAAGCTCCCTGGGCCGGTGGGGGCTGGGGCCGACCCGGAGCATGCGACGGGTTGGCGGCGCACTTGACAACACGGGCAGGTATTTTGAATCATCAAAAAGCAGACCGGTCAGATGTCGAAACTCGGAATTCCAGTGTGCGAAATCGGGCTCGTCGCGCTCCTCGCGGCCGGTCCGCCAGCGGTCGCGGCCGGTGCGGTCGAGGCCGCCCCCCAGGATGCGGCCGACTCCGGGGAACCGGCGGCGGCCGCGCGGGCCGCGGACGCGGCCGACGCGACGGACCCCCCCGCCGCGGATGGCGGGGCGGGAAGGGACGCCGCCCCGGCGGGCGCGGCCGCCGCCCCGCAGACCGGGC
>JAPOWL010000174.1 GCA_026707615.1 Acidobacteriota bacterium
CCCGGCACCGGTCGCCCGGGGCTCGGTTGCCAGCCCAGCCGGCCTGCAGGAGTCCGCGCCGTTCTACGGCGCGGACTCCTGGTCGGGGTCGATGGCCAGCAGACGCTCGCCGTACTCGACCGCCTGCCCGTTCTCGATGAAGATGGCGACCACCGTGCCGTCCTCCTCGGCGTCGATCTCGTGCATCAGCTTCATCGCTTCGATCAGGCAGAGCACCTGGCCCTTCCGTACGCGAGCACCGACCTCCACGAAGGGCTCCGCATCCGGGGCGGGGGCGCGGTAGACGGTCCCGACGATAGGGGCCCGCAGGACGCGAGGCCCCGGCGCACCGCCGGGGTCGCCGCTCCCGGGCGCGTGCGCAACGGAGCCGTCGGCGCCCGGCGAAGGGCCGCCGGCCGCGGCGGGCACGGCGCGCGCGGCGCGCTTCCGCAAGCGCACGCGAAGACCCGCCTGCTCGACCTCCATCTCCTCGAGGTCGTGCTCCGCCATCAGGGCCAGAAAACGCTTCAGTTCGTCGTCAGCCATCCTGCGGCGCCGCCGGCCGACCGCACGGGCCCGCCCCACCTGGTCAGCAGACGCGGAACTCCCTCGGCACCCGGGTCAGCATCTCGTGCCCGTCCTCCGTCACCAGGACGTCGTCCTCGATGCGTACCCCGCCGACTCCGGGCAGATAGACTCCGGGCTCCACCGTGAAGACCATCCCTGGCGCCAGGAGGGGGTCTTCCGCGTCCGCGGCGTCGCCCTCGACCCGCCGCCGACCGACGCGCGGCGCCTCGTGCACCTCGATCCCCAGCCCGTGGCCGGTGCTGTGCCCGAACGCCTCCGCCAGACCGTGCCCGGCCAGCACCTCCCGTGCCGCCGCGTCGACGTCGCTGGCGCGGACGCCCGGCCGAATCGCGGCGAGCGCCGCGGCCTGCGCGGCGTGGACGGCCCCGTGCAGGCGACGCGCCTCCGCCCCCGCGCGACCCACGCAGACGGTTCGGCTCAGGTCGACGCAGTATCCGTGGTGCATGCCGCCGAAGTCCAGAACCACGAGGTCGCCGGCAACGAGCCGCCGACCCGTGGGTTGCGCGTGCGGCAGCGCGCTGTTGGGCCCCCCGGCGACGATCGCCTCGAACGCCGGCCGCTCGAAGCCCGCATCACGCAATGCCATCTCGATGTGCGCGGCGATCTCCCGCTCCGCACTCCCGACCGCAACACGATCCAGCACGCGAGCCGTGACCGGCCCCAACCGCTCCCCCGCCGCGCGCAGCACCGCGATCTCGTGGTCGTCCTTCCGCATCCGGAGGCGCTCGACGAGCCCTACCGTCGCGGCGATTGGGGCCCGCAGGGCGCCCTCGAGCCACTGCCAGCGCCGCACGCTGAGATGATCGGCCTCGACGCCGATCCGTTTCCATCCCGCGTCCGACGCCACGCGGAGAAGCGTCTCCTCGTAGCTGCCGTCGACGTCGACCCGGCGGAGACCGGACGGGCCCGCCCCCGCCGCCACCAGCTCCGCCGCCACGGTCCGGTAGCGGAAATCCACGAGAAGCTGCGCGTCCGCCGGCGTGACGACCAGCATCCCCGCGCTCGCACGCACGTTGGCGAGGTAGAAGAGGTGGGGCAGGTGAGTGACGACGAGGGCGTCGAGGCCGAGTCTGGCCAACTCGGCGCGCACTGCGCGCAGCCGTGCGTCGAGCCTCGGCGCGCCTGCCATGCCGTCCCCCATGTCCACCGCTTCCAACCTATCATGCCCGCCCCGGCGGGCCGCTCATGCCCCCGGGGGGGCCCCGTGCGGAGGCAGGAGCCGCCTCGACGGAGACCGTGACGCTGGCCGTGGACGACGCGCCGAGGTCGTCCGTCACGACGAGGGTGACGACGTAGGTGCCGGCCACGCGATACGTGTGCGTCACGCGGCCCCCTCGCGCCCCGGCCGCGGCGTCGCCGAACACCCAGGCGTGCTCGACGATCGTCCGGCCGGGGCGGGCGACGGAACGCAGTCCGGAGAACGAGACCGGCCGACCGACGACCGGCTGCTGCGGCGACACGTCGATTACCGCCGTGGGGTCGCCGCTGCCGACGGTGACCTCGCGCGTGGCGGTGGCGGAACTCCCTCGGTCGTCGCTCACGGCGAGCGTCACCGCGTAGACGCCCGCGCGTGCGTACCGGTGCTCGACCACGCGGCCGCGACCGGCGGCCCCGTCGCCGAGCTTCCATTCGTAGGCCACGATGGGCCGGGAAGAGGTCGTCCGGCCCGCGTCGAAGACGACGGGCGAGCCGGCAACCGGCAGAGCGGGTGACACGTCGAAGGCGGGTGCGGGCACGGCTGCCGCATCCACGCCGACCACCTGCGTGACGGAGGCCGTGCGCCGATACGGGTCCGTGACGTCCAGCCGGACCGGGTACGAACCCGGGGCCTCGAAGACATGCGGGACGGTCTGTCCGGCCGCGTGCCCCCCGTCGCCGAAGCTCCACGTGAAGCCGGTCACGAGGCGCCGGGGGTCGTCCACGCACGCCGGAGGGCTCGGCCCTCCGCTCCGCGGCGCGTCACAGAAGGGAGCGCTGAACAGCGTGGGTTCCCCGGCCGTCGCGGGGCTCGGCGCGTGGGTGAAGCCGGCCGCAACTCCGAACTCCGGAATGACGCGGCCGGGGGGCACCAGCCGGATCGCAACGACTCGTGCGAGCGCGTTCGCATGGTCCCCGGTCCTCGGCGTCACCCGAATCGTCACCGCGGTGCCGGGGTCGGGCTGCCCGGCGGGATTCGTCGACACGCGCGGCGCCGTGTACGAGAAGCGGGCTCGTCCTTCGGGGCCGGTGACGACGGAACGTGCCGAGAGCGTGCCAAAGTCCTGCAGCTCGCCCGACGCCAGGATCTGGAGCGTCAACGGGAGCCGCGGCACGGGTCGCGCGCGCCCGTCGAGGGCGAGCACCGACACGACCGAGCGGGAGACGCCGTCGAGGGGCAGCACGTCGGGAACGGCAGCGAGCTGCAGGGAGAGCGCGAGCTCGGACGGGCCGACGAACGTCTGCGGAAGCGCCCGATCCTGCACGCATGCGGCGGCCGCGAGCAGGCCGGCGGCCACGGTGACCCCGGTGCCGCGCCTCGTCCGGGCCCGCGGCGATCGCGAACCGGCCCCGCCGACCCATCCGGCGGCGCCCTGCGCGCTCCCGAGGCCCCGGCCATGGGCCGCATCAATCCTCCCAGTCGGCAAAGCTCACCCCGATGCGGCCCGACGCCACCACCCCGGCACCGGTCTGGTCGTGCCCGTAGAAGTCGATTTCCGCCGTCGCGTTCACGATCACGGCCCCACCCCCTCCGGTCAGAGCCCGGAGCGGAGGCTCGAGCTTCGCCGACGCGCGTACGAGGGTGAACGCGGCGGTCTGACTCCCTTCCATCGTCGTGGCCGTCATCGCGCCTTCCATCGGGTGGGGGACGTCCACGCCGGGGCGGTGGCGACCGTCGCTCCGGACGTAGCGGACGCGATACCGATTGATCGTGACGAAGCTGGCGGCGCTCGGCGCCGCCGGGCTCTCGGGAGCGCCGGGGTCCTTGAGCCGCAAGCGCGTCGTCACCTGCCCGATGTCGTCGAACACCCGGCACGAGCCGCCTGCCACGGCCCGCACGCACACGTCGGACTGGAGGTAGGTGGCAGGCGGTCGGTCCGGTCTGCCGCCCGGGACGGCGACGATCCGCTCGATGATGAGGATCGCGCCCGCGCGCGAGCCCGTCACCGCGGGGTCGATGCACGCCGGCCCTGCCGCCAGCCAGACCGCCACCGCCCGCGCCGCCAGCGTCGCACGCCTCCGATTCCGCCTGGCTCGACCGCGGGCCTGATGTGGCGGTCGCATCGTCCCTCAGCGCACGATGCGGGGCGTCAGGAAGATCATCAGCTCGTCCGTGCTCTCCGACCGGGCGCTCCGCCGGAACAGCCGTCCGAGCCAGGGGATGCGACTGAGCCCCGGCACTCCGTCCGTTCGCCGCTGGCGGCCCCGCTGGTAGATGCCCCCGATGACCGTCGTGGCCCCGTCGGCAACCTGGACCGTCGTCACCGCGCGCTGCGTCACGACCGGCGGGACGCCGTTCACGGACTCGCCGAAGTTGACGAAGTCGTTGTCGATCTCGAGCTGGAGGATCACGGTGTCCGCCGCCGTGATCTGCGGGGTGACGGCGAGCCGCAGCGCCGCGTCCTTGAACTGCACGGTCACGGTGTTGTTCGCCACCGTCTGGATGGGGATCTGGTCGCCCTGCACGATCGTGGCCTGGACGTTGTTCTGTGTCGTCACACGCGGACTGGAGAGCGTCTCGACGTGCCCCTCGTGCTCGGCTGCCGAGAGGACGAGGTCGAGATTGAGGGAGCCGTCGACCGCGCCGAGCGCGAGTCCGAGGGCCGACGTTGCCGCCTGCGCGCCGAGGCTCACGGCGGTCCCCGCATCCTCCGTGGCCTGCGCGCGCTCGTCGGCGCCGGCGGCCCGCGGGCCCTGGCTTCCGCCGACCCTGCCCGTCACGCCGCCGCGGCTGGGGAACACCAGCGGCGTCGAGTTGCCGAGCTCCGGCGCCGCCCGGCCGGTGACTCCCCAGCGGATCCCGAGCTCTCGCGCGTAGCTCTTGCGCGCCTGCACGATGCGGGCCCGGATCTCGACCTGCGGCTCCGCCCGGTCCAGCGTCTCGAGCAGGTCCTCGACAGTGTCGAGCCGGGCCTCCAGATCGGTCACGATGACCGTATTCGTGCGCTCGTCGACCTGCACCTGCCCGCGGGGGGACAGAACCGCCTGCGTCACGAGCCGTACCAGGTCTGCCGCCCGCCCGTAGCTCAGCGAGCGCACCAGGACGCGCAGCTCCCCGTCGAGGGCCCGCTGCCGGGCCTGCGCGCGCTGCTGCCGCCGCTCTTCGGCGAGGGCGGCGAGCGGAGCGACGCGCAGCACGGAGCCGTCGAGGTCGTAGCCGAGCCGATTGGCCTCGAGGATGACGTGCAGTGCCTGATCCCACGGAACGTCGACGAGGGCGACTTCGACCCGCCCCTCGATCCGTGGATCGATGACGATGTTGAGGCCGCTGATCTCGGCGAACGTCCGTAGCACGGAGCGCAGGTCGGCGTCCTGGAAGCTCATCGACACGGGGCGGCCCGCGTACTCGCGCTCCTGGTGGCTTGCCGCAGGCTGCCCCGCCGCCGCGCCGCCCTGCCCCCCGCCGCCGATCGCGCCGCCCTGGGCGCCGACCGCCGGCCCCAGGAGCGTGACGGCCAGAGCCGACGCCGTCACCGCCAGCACTGCCACGCCCGGCGGTGACGCCCCACGTCTTCGTCTTCCTGCTGCCCTCATGGCAGGAGCCGCCCCCGTCTCCTCGGCTCCGGATCTCCTGCGGTGGCCGCGGCGGGCGCGGCCCGAATCGCTACCCTCGATGCAAGCGGCGCGCCAGACGTCGCGCCCGGGCGGCCGGGCGTCGTTACCGCCGCCGGCGAGCGCCGCCCGGTACCAGGGCTCCGCCCGCCACCGCGCGGACCGACAACCACGGTTGCTCCGCGGCGGCGCGGGACGTGCGTTCGGGAAGCGAAGGCACCCGCCGGCGCGGTCCGCGTCGCCGTCGACCGGCCGACAACTCGGGTTGCCTGCCAGCCGCTGTTCGCGCTCGCTCGACGACGCCCTGGATCTGCGCGTGCTGCACCGGCGGCCGCGGTCATGGTCCGGGGGGAGGCTCCGTCAGTGTCTTGCGCACGTCGCGGCCGGGGACCGCGCCCTCACGACCTCCCTCCAGCCACACGGCGAAGAGGACGGCCTCGCCGGCGACCTCGCGGACGAGGCCGTCCGCCAGTCGGTCGCCCGCGCGGGTCACGTAGCTCCGCCCGTCGGGCGCCTCGAGCACCGCCAGCCGCGCGTCCTCCGTCTCCACGATGCCGACGAGCTCCACCTCGCCCACCCGCAGGCCCGGCAGGCCCCGGGGCCGTTCCGGGGCGGTGCGCAGCGGCTCGGCCGACCGCCTGACGACGGGCCGGAAGGGGTCGCGGGGGCGACGTGCGGTGCCCTCCCCCGCCTGTGCGGCCGGAGCCTGGGCCGCCCGGACCGGTTGCGCGAGGCGCCCCCCGGAGTGGCCACCCCAGGGTCCCGCGTGCAGGGCCGCGACCAGGAGCCCCAACGCGGCGCGGCGGACGCGGGCGAGACGACCGCTTCCCGTCACCGCGTCCGGTCCTCGGTGCGCCCGCCGAACGGCGCGCCGCCCGGCTCGGTGTCGTGCACTGCGAAGGTGAGGGCGGTGCAGTCCGCCGCGACCGTCTCGTCGGGGCCTGGCGTCTCGAGCGCCCGAACGGTGATGTCCTGCAGGTTGATGATCCGGTCGAACTGCCGGATGCGGTCGAAGAACGCCCCGAGGCGCTCGTAGGTCCCGACGAGCTCCAGCCGAATCGGCCACTCCGCGTACCAGGAACGCTCCACCACCGGGCGCGGCGAGAACGCCCGCATGGTGAGGCCGGAGCGCGTTGCCGCGGCCTCCAGCCGCCGCAGCAGGGCCGCCGCGTCCCGGCGGGCCGGCAGCCGGGCGCGCAGGCGCGCGAGTTGCGCTTCCAGTCGGCCGACGTCCGCTTCCAGGGCCGGCAACCGCTCCGCCGCCCGCCTCGTCCGCTCCAGCTCGAGTCTCTTTTCCCCAAGCGCCCGGCGGCGCGCGGCGAGCATCTCGCGTTGCCGGTCGTCCCACGACAGCTCGAAGAGGAACAGGCCCGCGAGGCAGACCGCTCCGACGGCCCCCACCTGCCACGGCCACCGCCACCGGTTGAAGTTGATGCCCACGCCCGTCTCGCAATCAGCGCGTTCCGGTCGGCCCCGGGGGGCCGCGGAGGGCGGCGTGCAGCTCGAAGCGGATCGGATCGCCGACGTTCCCCCGATCGTCGACCTGGCTGTCGACGACCTCGACCGGCGAGGAGAACGATGCAGCCCGCTCCAGCCCGGCAACGAAATCCGACACGGAGGTCAGGCTCGCGGCACGGCCCCGGAGGACCAGCGTGCCGGCCTCCTGCCGCAGCTCGGTCAGCCACGCGCCGTCCGGCAGGCTTCGCCCGACCTCGTCCAGGAGGCGCACGGGCGCCTCCTGCTGTCTCCGGCGGGCATCGAGCCAGGCCACGCGGTCCGCCAGTCGGCTGCGCTCGGCCTCACGGTCCCGGACGCGCTCGAGCACCGGCGCGAGGCCCTCGACCTCGCGCTCCGCGGACGCCATCGCCGACGCCAGCCGGTCGCCCTCCCGGCGAACCGTGCAGACGCGGGTCCCGACGACCGAACCGGTCAGGATGACCATCGCGCCGCACGCGGCGAACACCCTGCGCCGCATCCGTCCCCGGCCGGCGGTTCGATGGGACTCGATCGCCAGCAGGTTGATGCGGATCAACGTTCGTCGCTCCTCCGCAGCGCGAGCCCCACCGCGACGGCGGCGGCCGGAGCGTCGCCGGCCAGCAGGTCGTCGTCGGCCCGTCCCGCCGCCGCCAGCCCCCGAAACGGCTCCAGTCGCACCACCGGCACGGCCACCCGATCCTCGAGCATGCCCGCGAATCCGGGAGCGCACGCCCACCCGCCGCTGACCACGAGGCGGTCGATCGGATCGGCGTCGACATCCGCCCGGCAATCCTCCATCGCTCTCTCGACCTCCCGGGCCACCTGCGCCGCCGCCGACGCCGCCCGGGTCGGTGCTGCGTCGGGGCCGCCCTTCCCGAACGCGCCGTCCTTGCCGGGCCCCGGCTCCTCGCCCCGACCGGAATGCAGGTACGGTGCCAATGGAGAGTTGCGGAAGACCTCGGGGCGGCCCGCCCGCACGACGACGACGGTGACGCTGCCCGCCCCCGCGTGAGCGAGCACGACCGCATCCCCGCCGGCGCGAGCGT
>JAPOWL010000592.1:0-7205 GCA_026707615.1 Acidobacteriota bacterium
TGGGCCCGCTGCCGCCCCGCAGATCGCCCTTCCAGACGGCCGAAGCCTTGCTGTCCATGTGTCCTCCTGGCGGTCCGGTCGCGGCCCGCGCGGCCCGTGCCGGACGTCGTCAATCTGTGTCGTGTTGATGCGCACCGGAGCGCGGAAGCCGAGGCGCACAGGACTCTAGATCGTCCGCGCGCGGGGGGCAACCGCCGCCGGCGCGGCGCCGGCGTCCTGGACCACCCGTGTGCCGAGCATCCGCAGGCCGTTGAAGGTCACGAGAAGCGACGCGCCCATATCGGCGGCGACGGCCATCCAGAGCGTCGCCGCGCCCAGCGCCATGACGGCGAGGAACAGCGCCTTGGCGCCGAGCGCGACCGTGACGTTCTCGATGATGACCCGACGGGCGCGGCGGGCATGGTCCACGAGAAAGGGGAGCTTCGTCAGGTCGTCCTTGAGCAGCACGACGTCGGCCGACTCGACCGCTACGTCGGTGGCGTTGCCGCCCATCGCGATGCCGACCGAGGCGGCCAGCAGCGCCTGGCTGTCGTTGATGCCGTCGCCGACCATCGCGGTGGGTCCATCGCGCGCGATCGACGCGCGCACGGCCTCCGCCTTGTCGTCCGGGAGGAGCTCCGCCCGCACGTCGCCGACCTCGACGCGGTCGCCGACGCTGCGGGCCGTGGTGCGGTTGTCCCCTGTGAGCAGGACGGACCGGAGGCCGTGCGCGTGCATCCGCGCGACGCTCGGTGCCGCCTCCGGCCGCACCGGATCCGCAACCGTGAGGAGCGCCCAGACGTCGTTTCCGGCGCCGCAGACGACCACCGTCTCGTCCGGCCGTAACCGCCCCGCGAGCTCCGGCTCCCTGGAGACGGTCGCTCCCTGCTCGCGCGCGAAGCGGGTGCTGCCGACCCAGAACCGCTCGCCGTCGATCCGCGCCTCGGCCCCCCGTCCCTCGACGGCCGTGAAGTCTTCCAGATCCGCCGGCTCGATGCCGCGCTCCCGCGCGTAGCGGACGACGGCACGCGACAGGGGGTGCTCGCTCCGCGTCTCGACGGCGAGCAGCCGGGCAAGCAACTCGCGCTCCGGGTGGGGGCCGACGGGAAACACCCCGCGCACCTCCGGCTCGCCGCGCGTGATGACGCCGGTCTTGTCGAAGGCCACCACCCGCAACCGGGCCAGCTCCTCGAGATGGGATCCGCCCTTGATCAGCACGCCGTGGCGGGTGGCCGAGGTGATGGCGGCGGCGATCGTCACCGGCGTCGAGATCACGAGCCCGCACGGGCACGAGATCAGCAGGATGAGCATCGCCTGGTAGAACCAGTACTGCCAGTCGGCCCCGACGAGCAGGGGCGGGCCGGCCCCCACCGCGAACGCCACCGCGAACATCAGCGGCGTGTAGTAGCGGGCGAACTGGTCGATGAAGCGCTCGGTCGGGGCGCGGTGGTGGTGGCTGTCGCCGACCATGCGGACGATGCGCGCGAGCATCGTGTCCGACGCGGGCCGCGTGACCCGCAGGTCGATCGTGCCGTGGCCGTTGACGGTGCCGGCGAACACGGGATCGCCGGCCGACTTCCAGGCCGGCACCGACTCCCCCGTCACGAGCGCCTGATCGACGAAGGAGTTCCCCTCGACGACGACGCCGTCGCAGGAGACCCGCTCGCCGGGCCGCACCCGGACCTGCGCCCCGACCGCCACCCGGTCGACCGGCACGCGGTGCTCGTGGTCGCCGTGCACGACCGACGCCGTGGCCGGCGTGATGCGCAGCAGCGAACCGATGGCGTCGCGCGCCCGCCGGGCGCTCCAGCTCTCGACGAGCCCCGAGAGCCCGTACAGGAACGCCAGCACGGCTGCCTCGGCCCACTCCGCAAGGAACAGGGCGCCGACGACCGAAACGCACACGAGCGCGTTCATGTCGGGCCGCAGGCGCACGAGCGACCGCGCCGCCTTCGGGACGGCATGGAAGAGACCCGCCAGGATGCCGACGAGGAGGAGCGCCGCGACCGTCGCATCGACGCCGTGCGCCCCGTGAGCGTGCCCGAGCAGCGTCTCGACGAAGCCGCCGCCCGCCACGACGTGCAGCGCCAGCCCCCCGACGAGGGTCACGCCGCTCGCGGCCACGAGGGCGTGGCGGCCGTGCACGTCCCACCACGACTCGGCCCGCGCCGACGGCCGGTCCCACGGTTCCGCCCGCATCCCGAGGCGGGCGACGGCCTTCTCGATCTCGCCGGCGCCCAGCCGCTCCGCATCCGCGTCGACGGTCATCCGGCCGTCGACCACGTGGAAGGAGATCCCGTGGACGCCGTCACGATCCGCGAGGGCCTCGCGAAGCAGCGTCGCCTCCGCGTTGCAGTCGAGTCCCTCTACCCGGAAGTCCAATTGCGTGCGAATGGGCGTTCTCTCCTTGGGCGCCACGGTCAGAGCGCTCCGAAGATGAAGGAGTTCGTATCGGGATCAACGGCAAACCGAATCCGCTCCAGGAGTCCGGAATACCCTATGAAGTTCCCCTCCCGCCATTCGGGTGACACGAACACCGTTGCCTCGATCTCGACGGACTCTCCGTCTTCTGCCACCAATCTCGTCACCGCTCTCACGAGTTTGCCCTCGAACTTCCCCGCCCGAGAGGTCAGGGTCAGTGGTTCCCCGTCCCGTTCGAAGAATCCCAGCTCATTGGCGAGTTCGGCGTCCACGACCGACCAGACCGCTCCGGTATCGAGCAGAGCCAACACTACCGTACCGTCGAATTCGACCCGGACGTGGATCCTCGCTTCAGCAGGTTCACCCTAGTGCTCGTCGAAATCAAGGTACGACGACCTTCCCGCAGCAAATGTGGATCCGTCACCCCAATGAAGCATCGGCGGCCGCTACAAGCGATGCAGAAGAGGCTTCGCATGCGGTGCATGCTCCTTCAGGCTCCGCCGCAATGCCGACAGGGACTTGTCGGCCGCCAACAGCGTCCCGTCAGCCAGGGCAACCCACTTTCCGGAATAGCTGGCGGCGTTCCTCCGCAGCCAGTCGAGGTCCCCGGACCGCGGCGTCCGCGCCGGGAGCCGGCGCAGGACAACCGGCTTGGCCAACACCAGGCGCAGGCGTCGAAGCGACTCGTCGGGAGCGTGAGTTGAGGGAACCGCCTGAATCAACTTGCGTGCAGCCAATACTCGGTCTCTGGCCAATAGCTGCCGGACCATGGATACCATCTCCGCGATCGGCGCACGCGACCGCAGGTAACTCGCTGAAGGCCCCCGGCGGCTCACGCTGCGTTCCCTCGACGGTGCTTCCAGATGACGCTGAGCGAAATGCGCCTGGAGGCGGCTCTGTTCAGGGCCTGACCTGCGGGGCGCGATCAATGCTTGGGCGACCGGATACTCTTGCGCGCCGAGTCCGCTCGTATCTCTCGTCCGTGGACTACCTCGCCTGGCCGCGCCTGACGTAGACGGCGGTGCCGCGGTAGCGTCGACACTGGCGGTCCCAAGTTGCTGTCCGATCATCGCCGTCTCACTCGATCTCCAAGCTCAGGGATGCCAGCACTGCCCGGACCCACTCCTCGCCAAGGGTCTGGACTTGGTGCCCGGTCTCGGCCGTCTCGTCGACCACCACAAAGACCCGCACAAAGAGACCATCCTGAAGGGTTCTTGATGCGTCCAACGTCAATGTGGAGCTGATCACGGGAGAGGCCGCACCGAAATAGAATGCAGCCCCGGCTCCAAGATGTTCTCCGAAACCCTGAATCGCGGGTACGGTCGGAACGAACTGCCGCACGAAGTCTGCCGACTTCACCCCTTCGACGACGCCATGGCAGGCGTACTCGAACGTGTGCGCCCGAAAGCGGACGTCTGGCTCCACCTGTTGCAGGGCGGCCAGCACGCCCTCCATTGGGGACGCCAGGTCCGACGGCGCCAGCGAACGAAGACGCACTCTGTCGAGGCCAAGGCGGACGTTGGTCTTCCCACCGAACAACCAGAATCCGAGACCCGCGTTGCCGACCGAGCCATCGCCTGGGTCAGGGCGCAAATCGGTGGTGGACAGCCCTGCACCATCCAGCTTGTCCAGCAACGCCTCGTAGAGCACGGGGACGTCGTGGATGAGAGCCCAGAGTCGGGGGGCGAAGCTTGACTCCAACTCCACGTCCGTGCGCTCGATGGTGAATCGGCTCATGCGCGCTCATCTAGACGCCGGCGTACCAGTGGAAGCCGAAGTCGGAGGCGAGGCCCCCCGTTCCCTGGCCGAAGCCGGCGACCGACGCGACCATCTGGATGGACGTCAGAAATTTGACGTTCTTGTAGCCGCACTGGCGCTCGACCCGCAGCCGCACCGGGGCGCCGTTCCCGACCGGGAGGTCGCCGCCGTTCAGCCCGTAGGCGAGGATGGTCTGCGGGTGCACGACGTCGAACATGTCGATGCTCTCGTACCAGCCGTCCGCGGTGTGGAAGACGGCATAGCGCGCCTCCGCCCGGACGCCGCCGGCCCGCTCGAGGACGGTCAGCAGCGGGACGCCGGTCCACTCGGCGATGGCCGACCACCCCTGCTCGCAGACGTGGGCCGTGATCTGCGTCCGGGCCGGCATCCGCCGCAGGTCGTCGAGCGAGAACGCCGCCGGCTGCCCGACGAGGCCGCTCACCGGGAGGCGCCATTCCTGGAACCCGCCCCGGAGCAGGCGCTGGTATTCCTCGTCGGGGGGATTGGTCTGCCCCCAGGTCGGGAACTCGGGGGCGATCTCGCTCCGCGGGTACTCGCGGGCCAGCGGCTGGTCGGCGAGCAGCCAGCGGTTGGTGCCCATCGTGAGCACGTCGGCCGCGCCGACGAGGCCGCCCCGGACCGTCGGGGGCATGAAGTCGCGCGAGCAGCCGGTGAGCAGCAGGCCGCCGAAGGCCGGCATGCTCGCGAGCAGGCGGCGCCGCGAGATCCGCCGCGGGGGCGCGATGCGAGTCGGGTCGGACTGCCGTGCGCTCATGTCCCCTCCTCCGGCGACCGGAACGTCCCGGTGATCATCGCCCGGATCCGGTTGACGGCGCCCGCCGCCGCCACCTCCAGCACGTGCACGACGACGAACAGCACGAAGACGACGGTCCCGAACGTGTGCAGCGTCCGCGCCGTCTGCCGGCCGCCGAACATGTCGAGCAGCCACGGCATCGCGGCCGTGAAGCCGGGCGACTGCGCGAGCCCCGTCAGCGTCATCAGCGGCACGAACACGAAGACGAGCAGCAGGTACGAGGTCTTCTGGAGCGCCCCGTAGCTCGTGGCGGCCAGGCGGGCCGGCGACCGCCAGCGGAGATGCTCGCGGATCTCGGCCGCGAGCCGCGCGCGCGTCAGTTCCGCCCGGCCCGGCCACAGTTGGTCGCGCAGGTGCCCCGTCACGAGACTCCAGCCGACGTACACGACGCCGTTCAGCAGGAACACCCAGGCGAACGTGAAGTGGTAGTTCCGCCCCCACATCCGGTCGCCCAGCGCGGCGGCCTCGTCCCAGGAGATCCCCCAGTCGGCGAGGCGGAAAAGCGCCGGATAGCCCTGGTAGCCGGTGTTGCCCCAGTACAGCTCCGGGAAGTCCAGGAAGATGTGGATGCCGCTCAGCACCAGGTACGTGCCCGCGACCACGTTGATCCAGTGACAGATGCGGACGTTGTACGAGTGCAGCGCCACCCGGCGCGACCCCGCGCCCGATGCCTCGCCGGCCTGCCCCTTCATCCTCTCGCCCGTCGCCCCGTCCTCGCCCGTCGCCCCGTCCTCACCCGTCGCTCGTCCCCTGACGACTCGGCCCGGCGCCCGATCAAGCCTACAGGAATCCGCGCGGTTCCACGGCGCGGCGCAGGCCCCCGCACCGGTGGGACCGGGGCCGAACAGGGAGCCGGCGACGGGCTGGCCGCTCCGGCGTCGGTCCCGCGGCCCGACCAACGTACGCTGGGGCCGGAGCCGAACCCGGAGCCGGCGACGGGGGCCGGCCGCTCCGGCGTCGGTCCCGCGGCCCGGCGAACGTGCGGCCGGTTGACAGCGCCGCGGCCGCTGGTAAGGATAGGAAGTGATGGTGCGCCTGGGGCGGCTGCTGCTCGTTGCGACGCTGGTCGGCTACGGAGCTTCGGCGCCCTTCGCGCACACCCACGCGCACGCCGGCGATCCCGACGGCCGTTCCGCCCGGGACGGCGACCCGCACTGCGACCACCACCACCGGCACGGCGCTCACTGGCACCCGGACGGCACGGCGGCGCAGGACCCGCCGGAGGGGCCGGCTCTGGCCGATGCCCACCGCCACGCGGCCGTCGCGCTGGCGGCCGGAGCGATCGAGCCTGGGCCGCTCCACCTCCCCCAGGCCGATGCCATGACCGGGGCGCGCGCTGCGGCGGCCGGCGCAGAGCCGCGCGGCGCGCTGGCGCCGACCATGGTCGCCGACGGGCCCGACCCGCCTGCGACCGGCGCCGCTCCTGCCCGCGCTCCCCCATCCCCTTCCTGACGCCCTTCCGCGGCGCGGCTTTCGACCTCCGCCCGCGGGCCACTCCACGTTCGCCATAGCGTCCGTTCGCCCCGCCCCGGCGGGGGCGGCGACAGAAGGGGAAGCCATGCGTCGATGGCGTGTCCTGGCAATGGCCGCCGCGTTCTGCGGTCCGGCCGCCTCGGCGGCCGCGGGCCAGACGCTGACCGAGAGCCAGGCGCTCGACCGCCTGCGCGCCGAGCACCCGCGCCTGGAGGCGCTGCGCGCGTCGGTCGAGGAACTGGCCGCCTCCGTGCGGCAGCCGAGCCTGCCCGCCAATCCGACGGTGACGTTCACGCGGGAGGAAGCGGGGCTCGGCACCGACGACTTCCTCCTCGTCTCCCAGGAGTTGCCGCTGCGGGGCCGGCGGCGGCTGCTGGGCCAGGCCGCACGGCAGGCCGTGACGGCCGCCGAACGACGCGCCGCCGATGCGCGGCTGGCGTTCGAGAGCCGGCTGCGCCTGGCCTTCGCGGACCTGCTGCTCGCCCAGGCCCGCGAGCGGGCGCTCGAGTCCGGCGCCGGCGAGCTGCGGCGCCTCGTGACAGTGCTGGAGGTGCGGGAACGAGAAGGCGAGGGCTCGCGCTTCGACCGCCTGCGAGCCGAGCGCGAGGTGGCCGACGTAGAGGCCGACCGCGAGGCGGCGTCGATTCTGCGGGCGGCGGCCCGCGCGCACGTGGCTTCCTTCTTCGCTCCGGGGACGCCCGCGGCGGGGCTCGCGGCCGCCGGCGACCTTCCCGGCGCAGCGCGGCCTGCCGCCGTCGAC
>JAPOWL010000592.1:7215-7824 GCA_026707615.1 Acidobacteriota bacterium
GAGAACCGCTGGGCGACGGAACGCCGCGCGGCCGAGCGGCTGCGGGTACCGGTCGCCGCGGTCACCGGCGGCCTCAAGCGCGCCGGCCTCGCAATGGCGCGCGAGTCGGGCTACAGCATCGGTGCCACCGTCAGCGTGCCGCTCTTCGACCGGGGTCAGGCGCAGGTGGCCCGCGCGGATGCGGCTCGGGCGCGGACCGGGGCGGAGCGCCGGACGCTGCGCACGCACATCGAACGCGAGGTGCGCGTCGCCCACGGCGCGGCGTCGCGCTACCGGGCTCTGGCGGAGCGATACCGGGTGGAGTCCGTGGAGCCGGCCGCGGAGCTCGTCTCGATCGCGGAGGCGGCGTACGAAGAGGGCGAGTTCGGGATTCTGGAGCTGCTCGACGCGCATCGGGTGGCCCTCGACGCCCGGCTGCGCCACCTGGAGCTGGCGGCCGAGGCGCGCCGGGCCGCGATCGAGCTCGACCGGGCCGTCGGAGGGGAGGCCACACCATGACCAGCCATGCATCGCGGCGGCGCACGGGTTCCGCCGGACAGGCGTGCGCCGTCGGCCGCACGGACGCCGGCCGCCGCGTGCCGGCCCGCCCGGCCCCGGCGGAGCCTGCCG
>JAPOWL010000154.1 GCA_026707615.1 Acidobacteriota bacterium
CCGCGTTCCCGCGGAAGCGCCCGGACCGTGACCGGCGGCGGAAGCCGTAGGACCTCGCGGCCCGCGTTCCCGCGGAAGCGCCCGGACCGTGACCGGCGGCGGAAGCCGTAGGACCTCGCGGCCCGCGTTCCCGCGGAAGCGCCCGGACCGTGACCGGCGGCGGAAGCCGTAGGACCTCGCGGCCCGCGTTCCCGCGGAAGCGCCCGGACCGTGACCGGCGGCGGAAGCCGTAGGACCCTGCGCCGTGGACGTACGGTTGCGCAGCTACCGCCCTCGGCACGCCCCGGTGGCGGCAGCTACCGGTTCTGCACTGGGCGTGCTGCGGGCTCAACCTGTCCGCCCTCCCCACGGCCGGCGGCGGTCGACCCTGGAGTGCCATTTCTCGCGCGGGTCGTGATACGCTGAGCACGTACCCGCTGGCTCGGTCGAGGGCTCCTCGTCGCCCTGGTGCGGGGAGCGGTTGGACCTCGGCGGAGGTAGTTCCGGGGCGCAGTTCTGCGGCAGCCTCGTGAACGCACCGTTCGTTCGCAGGCGATCCTCCACGCTGCACGCGAGGGCGGCTCGTCGCCGCGAACTCTTGGATCTCCGGGGGAAGGCGAATCCACTCGATGGAGCCGGCGGCAGCGGCGGCGGCGGGCGGTTGGACCTCGGCGGAGGTAGTGACGGGGCTGGTCGGCGTGATCACGCTCCTCGCGGTACTCGTCGGCAGCGTGCTGCAATACCGCGCGAACCGAGATGCGCACGCGCAGATCGGCGAGACCATCAAGGCGGTCGACGCGCGCGCCGAAGAGCGCGACCGCGGGCTGGTGGTAGCGGTCGGTAACCTGGAAAAGCGGACGCGCCGGACGGCCGAAGACGTGGCGTACCTGCGCGGCCGGTTCGACGGTGGGGCCGACCGCGCCCGCGACTCCTAGCGAGCGGCGGCTCATGGGGACCACGCGCGGCTCAGTTCTGCGAATCACCCGATGGAACCGGCAGCGGCGGCGGGCGGTTGGACCTCGGCGGAGGTGGTTACGGGGCTGGTCGGCGTGATCACGCTCCTCGCGGTACTCGTCGGCGGCGTACTGCAGTACCGCGCGAACCGAGATGCGCACGCGCAGATCGGCGAGAACGTCAAGGCGGAGGCGGCCGGGCTGCGCGTCGAGATCAAGGCGGTCGACGCGCGCGCCGAAGAGCGCGACCGCGGGCTGGGGGTGGCGGTCGGCAACCTGGAAGAGCGGACGCGCCGGACGGCCCAAGACGTGGCGTACATGCGCGGCCGGTTCGACGGTGGGGCCGACCGCGCCCGCGACTCCTAGGAGCTTGCGCCGCAGAACGCCAACGAAGTGCGTGCCGCGGCGCGAGGTCCTGGGCCGGTGGGGCTGGGGCCGACCCGGAGCCTGCGACGGGTTGGCGGCGCTAGCGAGCCTCGCGGCGCATCGGGAGTCAGGCGGCGGACGGGGCCTGCGGGAGGATGGCGCGCTCCACGGTCTCGAGGCGCTGGTCGACCTTCGCGATTCCAATCTCCACACTTCGCAGGCGAGCGTCGAGCGCAGCGTGGTCTTCGCGCAGCTCGCCGCGGAGCTTCTCGAGGTCCTCGCGCAACTCGCCGCGGAGCGAGTCGATGCGGCCGTTCGTCGTGTCGATGCGGCCGTTCGTCGTGTCGATGCGGTCGTTCGTCCTCTCGATGCGGTCGTTCGTCTCGGCGATGCGGTCGTTCGTCCTCTCGATGCGGTCGTTCGTCTCGGCGATGCGGTCGTTCGTCTCGGCGATGCGGGCGCTCAAGTCGCCGCCCAGGGCACTCAGGCGGCTGTTGATGCCGTTCGCCACGAGGGCGACGACGCTCACGACGACGGCCGTCACCGCGATTCCGGTCCCGACGACGGACAGCAGCAGGGTGGCCTCGCCCATTCCTTCCGCAGCATAGCATGAAACGTGCTATCGTTCGCGCAGGTCCGTGCTATGCTGGCCACGCGGGTCGCACCCGGAATCCCAGGAGCACATGAGCAGGAACCGACCGGCGGAACGGCGGAGCGCGCGGCGGGCGCGCGCGGCGGGCGGGTCGCAGGAGGCGGTGACGCTGTTCAGCGTGAACGGCGAGCTGCGCGACATGTACGAGGAGGCGGCCGAGGGCGAGCGGCGGGCGCACGGCTACGCGCCGGTGGCCGTCGGCCAGCCGCTGCTGGTCCGCTACCTCCACTTCCACCTGCGGCACCCGGGCGGCGAGGGCCGCCACGAGCTCCTCATCTCGACCTTCCTCAAGGCCGACGAGAACAAGAGCGCGGCCGCGGAGGCGATCAACTTCTTCGACGACGACGCCCGCTTCGAGGGCGGCGCGCTGACCATCCGCGACTTCGGCGGCGAGCGCTACGGCCACCCCCTCATCTATTACTCGAAGTCGTACCGCGGCGAGTCGCTCTACCTCACCACGCGGATCATGGAGCTCGACGGGGTGGACGGCGCCACCCGGAAGGCGCTCCGCGGGAGCCTGACGACGCTGGGGGGCCTGCCGATGTTCGCGCAGTACCTGCCGCTGCTGGCCGCGGGGGCGGCGGCGGGCGGGTTGTTCGCGCGGCTCGTCCACCTCTTCAACCGCGACGACGCCATCATCGACGGCCACGACGTGGACGTGCACTTCGGCCGCATGCACGCGCGGCACCTCCGTAGCGGGCGCATCCTCTGCCTGCCGCGGAGCCCGGCCCCGAAGGCGGAGATCCTCGCCGGCTACCGGCTGCGGCCCGACAACGTCCTGGTGGCCAGGGGCGACGAGACGGCGGCCTTCGACGCGGCGAGCTACTTCGTCCTGCAGGTCGACGCGCGGCGCAACCGGGCGCTGGAGGACTTCGACCACTTCGTGGGCGCGGCGGACCTGCTGGCGAAGACGAACCGGGGCGGCGCGGCGGCCGACATCCTGAACGAGGTTCTCGACGTCGCCCGCAAGGCGGCGGACGTCGACGGGCTGCTCGACATGGAGAAGCTGGCCCTCGACGCCGGCGACGCCCGCGTGCAGCAGGAGATCCGAGCCATCTACAAGTCGCTCAGCCCGGAGATCCAGGCCCTCTACGGGCGCCGCGCGCGGGAGATCCTGGCCGCCGGCGGCTGACGGGTCAGCGGCGGAGACGACGCGGCAAGCGATGGCGCCGCCCCGCGGGCTGGCGACGACCTCGCACAGGGCGGCCTGATGGCGGTCAGGAGGCGGCCGGGGCCGGCGGGAGGACGACGCGCTCGACGGTCTCCAGCCGTTGATCCACCTTGGCGAGCTCGACCTGGACGCCGCGGATGCGCGCGTCGAGCGCGGCGTGGTCCTCGCGGACCTCGCGGCGGAACGCCTCCAGCTCCCCCCGCATCTCGCCGCGGAACGTCTCCAGCTCCCCCCGCATCTCGCCGCGGAGGGCGTCGATGCGATCGTTCGTCTTGTCGATGCGGCCGCCCAACTCGCTACCCAGTGCGCTGAGGCGGCTGTTCATTCCGCTGGCCACGATGGCGAGGACGCTCACCACGACGGCGGTCGCTCCCACTCCGGTCCCGACGACGGTCACGAGCAGCGCGTTCTCGCTCATCGTTCGAAGCGGAGGCGCGCCCGGAGATCCGCGGCGTCGCGGCACTGCTGCACCGCGGCGAGCAGCGTGTCGAGGGGCAGCTCGGCCGCGGCGGCTTCCGCCAGCACGGGCTCGAGATCCGGCATCCCGCGCCCGGCCAGGATGGCCCGCAGCACCTCGCGACGGCCGGCTTCGTGCGCGGCCTCGCGCGCCCGGCGGAGCCAGCGCGTGTCGTCCGGCCCCGTGCCGTCGCGCGCCCCCAGCGTGCGGGCCACGCGCTCCAGCGCCCGATCGGTCGCGGGCGAGCGGACCGGCTCGTTGAACGCCCGGTGGATCTCGGCGGCCGCCCAGCCGGGGAACGCGACGCTGGCGCGGGCGGCCCGGTAGCGCCCCGGGCCCGCGAGACGGTGGATGGTCAGCCCGGCCTGCCGCCCCGCCGCGCGCGACGGCGACCGGACGTCGGGCACCTCCACCCACACTTCGGGGAAGCCCCACGCGGCGTAGAGGTCGAGCTTGCCGCGCCGGACGTCGGTCGTGTGGTCGACCTCCAGCACGACGTCCGGGCGGTCGTGCTCGCCGAGCCGCAGCCCCCCGTCCGGGATGCGCGACCGGCCCGGGTAGATCCAGACCACCTCGTCCGCCTGCAGGATGCGCCGCCGCGCGCGGTCGCCGGCGTTCCAGACGAGGTCGAGGGAGCCGCGGCACGCGATGGCGCCGCCCCGCAGGCTGGCGACGACCTCGCACAGCGCGGCCAGGCTGCGGCTGGGCCGTTCGTGGGCGCCGCTGGTGTCCGCCACCGCCCAGGCGGTCTCCGTGGCGGCGTCCCAGTACTCGATGCGGCCGTCGTAGGCCTCGTAGGCGTCGCGCGTCAGGTGGAACGATCGGCAGCCGGGGAACGCGGGCGAGTGCGGCGCCTCGGCCGGGCCCTGCTCTTCGGCGGCCGGCGGCGGCGGCGAAAGGTCGGTCGTGCGAGCCATGGTCTGCGTCCGGGTCGTGGTCAGGTGGCGGGCGGGGCCGGCGGGAGGACGACGCGCTCGACGGTCTCCAGCCGTTGATCCACCTTGGCGAGCTCGACCTGGACGCCGCGGACGCGCGCGTCGAGCGCGGCGTGGTCCTCGCGGACCTCGCCGCGGAACGCCGCCAGCTCCTCCCGCATCTCGCTGCGGAAGGCGTCCAGCTCCCCCCGCATCTCGCTGCGGAAGGCGTCGAACTCCCCCCGCATCTCGCCGCGGAAGGCGTCGAACTCCCCCCGCATCTTGCCGCGGAAGGCATCGAACTCGCCGCGGAGAGCGTCGATGCGATCGTTCGTCTTGTCGATTCGGCCGCCCAGGTCACTGCCCAGGGCGCTGAGGCGGCTGTTCAGTCCGTTGGCCACTACGGCGAGGACGCTCACCACGACGGCGGTCGCTCCGACGCCGGTCCCGACGACGGTTACGAGCAGCGTGTTCTCGCCCACCGTTCGAAGCATAGCACGAGCGGCCGGCGTTCCGTGTCGCTTGCGACACGAGGCCCGGGGCACGGGCCGGTCTCCGCGCCCGCCGCGGCGAAAATGGTCAGCGCCGGTCTCAGAACCGCGGGCCGGGATGGAACTCGTGGCACGTCCGGCAGCGGTCGAAGGACAGGTCCGGCGTGTGGCACGCGCGGCAGGTCTCGACGCCCGGCACGTTCTGGATCGGCGCGTTGTCCGGCTCGGCCGCGATCGGGCCGCCCCCGTCGACCCGATCGGCGATCGGGATGCGGGTGTGGCAGCCGAGGCAGTCGCGCAGCAGGACGTGCGGCCGATGGTCGAAGCGGGCCCGCCGCAGTATCGACTGCGTCCGCTGCACGCGGCGGATGGTGGCGCGCTCGACCGTGTGGCACTGCAGGCACGGTTCGGCGACGCGCGCGGCGAACGCGTCCACGGCGCCGATCTGGTCGGCGGTGAGGCGCGCATCGGGCTCGCCGAGCCGGAAGGGCTCCGGGTCGTACGCCGCGGACGCCGCGCCCATCCGCTGCCCGAGCGCCTCCATCATCCGGTCGAAGGTCGCCACCGTGCCCTGAATCCCGTCGTCGTCGCGTCCGCGCAGCTCGTCGGTCCAGCTCTGCAGCGTGCCCAGCGCCTCGTCGTACAGCCGCCGGCGATCCGCCGGCCCGACGTCCGCCGAGGCCGTGAGCAGATCGGCGAGCCCGGCCGACGGGTACACGGCGCGCCGCAGGCGCCGCAGGTTGTGGAGGACCCACGGGTCGGCGTGCTCGACGCCGAGCTTGACGACCCGGCCGTCGTCCACCTCGAACCGCGCGGGGCTCGTGCGAAGAGCCCACTGGTCGCCGGGGCCGAGCCGCGCGCGCACCGCCTCGACCGTCTCGACCCCGAGCCGCAGCGCGACGCCGCCGCGCACGTCGCGGAGGATCGGCACGCGGCGCGGCTGCACCGGCAGCTCCGGCGACTCGTCGTCGCCGGTCAGGTGACACCCGCCGCACGCGGCGTCGAACGCCGGCGGCCGGAACCCGCGGCCGTCCGCCCCGGGCGCGTGGCACGCGAGGCAGGCGTCCCGCGTGCCGGCGAGGCCGCGCTCGTCGAGCACGAAGCGGACGTGCCGCGCGTGGGTGAAGGCGAGGCCGGCGTCGTCGGGAGCGGCCCGGGCCGCGAACTCGAACTCGGGATGCCGGTCGAAGCCGCCCCCGGCGTGGCAGCTCTCGCACTGCCGGTCGGCGGCAGTCGCCCGGAGGTCGGTGCGGCGTCCCTGGTGCTCCACGTGGCACGCGGCGCACCCCACCTCCCGCTCGTGGTCGATGGTGCCCGCCCGGTCGCCGGACCCGTAGGCGTAGTGGGCCTCGAAGGCGAACCGGCCCGGGGCGTCGCCGACCTGCCCGTGGCAGGCGACGCACTTCTCGGTGCTCACCGTCTCGCTGGTGTCGTGGCAGGCGGCGCAGGTCTCCTCGAGCCCCGCGTGGACCGACGACAGCCGGCCCGTTTCCCACAGCGCGCCCGTTCCGGACCCGACCTCCACCAGCAGGCCCAGCCCCGCCATGACCACCATCCCCAGGGCGGTCCAGCCGGCGGGCCTCCACCCCGAGAGCGGTTCGGAGCCCTCGCAGAGCACCCCGACCGTCACCGCGACGACGGCGAGGATGACGACGGCGACGACGGCGACGACGGCGACAACCAGGAGCATGGGCGTCAGGGGTCGGAGAGCCCGAGGGCGCGGGCGAGGGCTTCGAGGTGCTGCCGAACGACGTCGATCGTGGTCGACGCCTCCCGGTCGCCGTCGCCGCGGGCCGAGCCGCCGGCGGCGGGCCCGCGGGACCCGGGCGGGTCGGGGCGCTCCGGTTCGGCGGGCCGCACGGTCAAGCCGGCCATGACGGCGTCGCCGCCCGGACCGGCCGCCTCGTTGGCGCCTGGCGCGAGCCCGGCGCGGCCCGGCCCGAGCTCCGGCGGGGAGACGGGCGTCGTGCGCTCCGGAATCGGGCCCCGGGCGGCGAGGACGCGGGCGTGCGCCGCGCGCAGCGCTTCCGTCCCCACCGGCGCGTGCGGGCGATCGAACGCCTCGCCCCAGTGCACGATGCCGGCCTTGCGCGACACGTTGTCGAAGCCCGCGCCGGTCGGATGCCCGGCGTCGATCAACGCCGGGTCCGTGATGTAGTGACACCCGGCGCAGGTGGCGGCCTGGACGGCCGGGTCGCGCAGGTCGGCGAGCCCGAGCGCCACCGATTGCGGGTAGCTCGCCGCCTGGTGCGCCTCCAGGTAGTCGGCGCCCGCCCCGTGGCACCGCTGGCAGCCCACGCCGGCCCGCACCCGGCGGCCCGGCCGCGCCGTGATCGTCCCGTGACACCACATGCAGGTCGCGGTGCCGCGGTCCAGTTCGTCCTCGGCGACGCCGTAGGCCTGCGCGATCTCCAGGACCCGGCCGCGCCGGCTCCGCAGGCGGGCCGCGGCCCGGGAGTGCGGATGCCCGCGCCACCAGCGTTCCTGCGCGCTGTGGCACCCGCCGCACGGCACCCCGACGAACTCGTGCGCCGGCGGCTCCCGCCACAGGGGGCGGGTGTGCGGAGCGGTCGGGACCGGCGGGGGACGGACCACCAGCCCACCGGTTCGTTGCGCGGCGGTCGACAGGTCCCCCGGCGGCAGGTCCCCGGGCGGCAGGTCCCCGGGGAGCAGGTCCGCGGAGGTCAGGTCCCCGGAGGGCAGGTCGCCGGAGGGCGGCGCGCGCGGCGCGGGGGCGGCGCCGGCGACGGCTCCGACCGCCGCCTCGGCCGGGGAGGCCGCAACGACGGGCTCGCGGACGGGCTCCACGCCGGCGGCGCCGGGAGGT
>JAPOWL010000280.1 GCA_026707615.1 Acidobacteriota bacterium
GGTCGCCGGGCCCTGCCGCGCCGTAGGCGCCGCCGACCAGCACGTAGTCGACGGAATAGCGGTTGGCGGCCTGCCCGTCCTCGCTCCTGGCGTACTCGGTCAGGAAGCCGGCCGCGACCTCGTGCTCGCCGGCCGGGAGCGGCAGCCGAAGCTCGAAGTTTCGAGTGAGCTGGTTGGCTTCGGCCGGGTCGAAATCGGCGTCGATCAGGTGTACCCGGCGCCCGTCGATGCGGATGTCGAGCCGCGGCGCCGGCATCCCGGCCGCGCGCCGGCCACGGACGCGCACGGTGAGCGTGTACTCGGCGTCGAACGGGAAGTAATGGCGGAACAGGATGCCGCCCCGCTCGTTCGGCGGCAGCCCGTCGATCGCCACGTCGGCCGTCCCGCGCGGCGCCTCGTAGCGCTCGACCACCGGCCGCGGCGTCAGGTTGCCGGCGGCCAGGCGGCCGATGCGCCGCGCCGCGGCGACGTACTGCTCGACGTGGAGCGGCGAAACGGTGAGGACGTCGCCGATGTTGTCGAAGCCGTAGCCGGAGTCGTCAGCCGGCAGGTCGCGGGCGTGGTCGAGATCGAGCCCCAGGAGGTCACGGACGGCATTGCGGTACTCCGCGCGGTTCAGGCGGTGGATGGCGGGCGCGCCGGGGTCCGGGCGCTCGGCCGCCGCGCCGTCGAGGGCGGCCTCCAGCCAGGCCACCAGATCGGCAGTGGCCGCTGCGTCCGGTCGAGGGCGACCCGCGGGGGGCATCTCGCCGGCCCGGAGCTTCTGGAACACTTTCTCGAGCACCGGTGCGTGCTCGGCCACACGCGTCGCGTCGACGTGCTGCAGCGAGAGTTCCGCCGTCAGGGTGCGGTCGTTGTGGCAGGTGAGGCAGTAGCGGCGGATGGTCGTTCGCAGGAGATCGGCGCCGGCCGGGCCGCGGCGCTCGATCTCCAGAGCATCGGGTTCCTGCGCCGATGTCGGGTCAGAGCCGGGCCTTTCGACTCGGCTGCCCGGCTCCGCGGCGTCGGCGGCGTCCCGGCTGCCTTCCTGCGCAGTTGAGGCCGCCGAGGGGGAGACGAGGATCGGAGCCGGCGCCGCCGCGGCCGGCGCGAGCGCGGAGACTATCAGGATTGACGCTGACACTGCCGCGGCCGTCGGGGACAGCCGGCGGCAGCGAAGGGTGAGCATCGCCGCGGCCGGCAGGAGTAGCCGCCGGCAGCGGGCGGTCAGAGTTGCCGAGGCCGTCCGGAGCAGCGAGCTGCGTGCGAGCAGGGCCGCGGTCCTCCGCCGCCGCGCGGACGACGCCGGAATCGACCCGCCGCCTGCGACCGATCCTGCTCCGTCCATCGGGTTCGGAGTGTAGCATTCGGTTCGATGGTGAAGACTCACTCGTTGGGGTCGATCCGGAGGGAGTGGGCGGCCTCCAGGATCGCCGCTACCGCTGCGATCCTCGTCGTCGCCGCCCTCGCGTTCGCTCAGCCGAAGCCATCCGTGCCCGGGGGCGGGGCGGCGCTGGTGGAGGCGGTCCAGCGCGGGGATGCGGCCGCCGTGACGGCCCTCGTCTCCGGCGGCGCCGACGTCAACGCGGCCCGCGCCGACGGATCGACGCCGCTTCACTGGGCGGCGCTCCGGGGCGGCGCCCGGATCGCTGCTGCGTTGCTCGATGCCGGCGCCGACCCCAACCCCGCCGACGAGAACGGCGAGACGCCGCTGCTGTTCGCCTCCGCCAGCGGCAACCAGGAGATCGCGCGCCTGCTGCTCGACGCGGGGGCCGCGATCGACGTCGCGCGCTGGAGCGGCGACACGCCGCTCCTCGCTGCGGTCCACGCGGGTAACGAGGCGCTCGTGCGGCTCCTGGTCGAACGTGGCGCCGCGGTCGACGCCGCGGAGAATCGGATGGGTCAGACAGCCCTGATGTGGGCCGCGGCGGAGGGCCACACCGGGATCGCGCGCTTGCTCATCGAGCGCGGCGCCGGCGTCGAGGCCCGCTCCGCGAACGGCTTCGCCCCTCTCCTGTTTGCGGCGGCGTCGGGAGATGCCGAGACGGCGGGTGCCTTGATCGCGGCCGGCGCCGATCCGCACGCCGCCGCGGCCGACGGGCGGAGCGCGTTCCTGATCGCAGCGGGGGAGGGCAGCGACGGCGTGACGAGGCTGCTGCTGGACCACGGCGCCGACGTCAATGCGCGCGACGGAGACGGCCGCTCGGCGCTGCATGCCGTCGTCGCCCGAGGCAACGTCGAGCTGGCGCGGGAGCTCGTCGCGCGAGGCGCAGACGTCCACGCCCGCACCGGCAACGCCGGGGGCGGTTGGCGAAGCGACGAGGGCCTGACGCCCTTTCTGAGCGCCGCACGTGCGGGCAACGTGGAGATGATGCAGGCGCTGCTGGCGCTCGGCGCCGACCCGACCGTCGTTACCGGTGCCGGCGCCGGCGCCGTGCTGCTCGCTACCCGCAGTCGTGAGCCGGACGCAGTGCGTCTCGTCGTCGAGCTGGGCCTCGACGTCAACGTCTACCCTCCGCGCAGCCCCAGTGCGTTCCACGCCGCCATCCGCGTCGGAGACGACGACATCGTCGAGTACCTGGCCGCGAGCGGCGCCGACTTCGACGCCCTCGATCAGTACGGGCGCACCCCGCTCGAGGAAGCCGAGTTCGAGGCGCCGACGCACACCATCGAGCTCATGCGCCGGCTCGTCGCGGAGCGGGCGGTGGGGAAGCAGTAGACTCCAGGGAAGGTCACCGGGATCGCGCCGTGTACTCATCGCTGCACATAAGCGGCTACCGAGGGTTCGACTCGTTCCGGATGCGGGGGCTCGGCCGAGTCAATCTGCTGGTCGGGGCGAACAACAGCGGCAAGACCTCGATCCTGGAGTGCCTCGAGCTGCTCCGGTCGGCTGGCCATCCGCACGTGCTGGGGTCGATTGCTGGTCGCCGGGGAGAGTGGGGCTACCCGAGCGATGGTGATGCTCGCGCGGCTGTCGATCCGCGGCGGGAGCCTGTCGACGTTTCACACCTGTTCGCGGGGCGCGATTTGCGCAGGCGGATACGCGTCGAGGCAGTCTGCATCGACGACGCGGCGCCTGACGGCTGGAACGACGAGGTGACCGTGTACGTCGAGGAGCCGTCCGGTTCCGACGACGACGAGCGAAACGCAGACTCGGTGGGCGAGGACGCCCCTTTCGTCCTTCACGTCAAGTGGGCTAACGCGGAGGACGACTACCGGGCTCGTATCTCCGAGGACGGCGTCGTATTCCGACTCCAGCGGCTGGCACGGCCACGCGGCTCTGAGAGCCAGGCGGTTCAGTTCGTCAGGACCGGCGGGCTGAGGGCTGCGGATGTCGCTCGAAAGTACAGCAGGTTCGTTTTCACGGACAAGGACGCTCCTGTCAAGCGGGCGCTTCGCGTCGTCGAGCCGGCCGTCGAGGACATCGCCCCTGTTGCGGACGACAGGAGGCTCTTCGGTCGGGACGGGCCTGGGGGAGTGGTAGTAAAGCTCCGCGAGACCAATGGTCAGGTGCCGATCGGGAGCCTGGGCGATGGTATGTGGCGGATGCTTGGTCTAGCCCTCTCCATCTCCAGCGCCGGGGGGGGTGTCCTGCTCGTCGACGAGATCGACACCGGCCTTCACTATTCCACCATGGAAGGCATGTGGCGGATGATCGGCGCGCAGGCCGCCGCCCTGTCCGTCCAGGTGTTCGCCACGACGCACAGCCGGGACTGCTACGAGAGCCTGGCCGCAGTCGCGAAGTCGGAGGCAGGAAACTTCACGATACAGAGGATCGATCCGAGCCGGGGCGAGGCGGTCAGGTTCGGCAGCGAGGCCATCGTCGCCGCCGCCGAGCGAGAAATTGAGGTCCGCTGACTTGCCTTCCCACCCCAAGACGCTGCTCGTGGAGGGCAGGACGGACCAGAAGGTGATTCCGTACCTCATGGAGGAGAACGGCGTCACGTGGCCCGAGCCTCCCAACTCCCCGGTCTTCATCAAGCCGTACGGTGGTGTCGACGAGATCCTGCGGCCTGGAGTCATGGAGGCCGAGTTGCGAGCCTCGGGGCTCGAAGCGCTGGGTGTAGTGGTCGATGCGGACGAGGACCTCGCCGGGCGGTGGGATCGGCTCAAGGCTTGGTGCAGCAGCGAGTTCGAGGAGTTGCCGGACCAGGTTCCGGCCGAGGGGCTGCGTGTCGTCCACTCCGACGGTCCGCGATTCGGCATCTGGATCATGCCGGACAACCGGTTGGCTGGGATGCTGGAGGACCTTCTCGTCGGGCTGATTCCCGACGATTCCCGCGAACTGTACGAGCTGGCCCGCCGATGCACTCGCGAGTCCAGGCGGCAGGGCGCGACATACAAGACCGTCCACGAGCGGAAGGCGCAGCTCCATGCGTGGCTCGCGTGGCAGGATCCTCCGGGGCTGCGGCTTCACGATGCCGTCAAGGGACCCGTTCTGGATCCCACCAGGCCGGAATCGCGGCCCTTCGTCGGGTGGTTCAGAGGTCTCTTCGGCGTCTAGCGGGCCCGCCGACGCCCCCGCGAGACGGTCAGCCGACGTGCAGGTTGCCGCGGCCGCGGCCGGCGAACGAGTAGAGCGTCATGCCGGCCGCCGTCGCCATGTCCACGGCGACGCTCGAGGCGGCGCCGACCGAGACCATCGCCGGGATGGATGCCGCCAGGGCCTTCTGGACCAGCTCGAAGCCGGCGCGGCCGCTGACGACCAGGATGCGATTGCGGAGGGGCACGCCGCCCTCGAGGACGAAGTGGCCGATCACCTTGTCCACCGCATTGTGGCGGCCGATGTCCTCGCGCACGCACAGCAGGTCGCCGTCCAGGGTGAAGATGCCGGCGGCATGGATGCCGCCCGTCGCCTCGAAGAGGGCCTGCGCGGAGCGGAGGCGATCGGGCAGCGCTTCGAGCAGGGCGGGGGCGCAGGCGACCGGCGCCACGGCAGGGGCGTCGGCGCGGAGGTCGTCGATCGACTCCTTGCCGCAGACGCCGCAGGCGGAGGTCGCGGCGAAGGAGCGCTCCGGATCCGCGTCGCCGGGCGGTGAGCCAGCGGGAGAGTCGGATGACGCCTCCGCGCCGGCGCTCTCGGTCAGCGTGACCTCGACCCGGTCGCCGGCGAAGCTGGCGACCCGGATTCGACGCAGGATGCCTTCCGGCCGCGAGCCGTCCCCCCGCGACGTCTCGGCCGCTCCGCCAGTCCCGCCGACCGCGGGCCGGTCGTTGCCCGCAAGCGTCGCGCCGACCGGGGGCGTGTCCCGGTCCGCACGTGCCCTGCCGGCGCCAGCGTGCGCGCCGTCGACCGCCGTCGCCGCGCCGGCCTCCGCCCCGCCCGCGACCGCACGGACCGAGGCGATGTCCTCGCCGCCCGTGATCGTCCCTTCGCCGTACAGGAAGCCCGCCGCGAGCTCCTCGTCGTGCCCCGGCGTCCGCATCGTCACGACGAGCGGCCGGCCGTCGAGCCGGATCTCGAGGGGCTCCTCCACAACCACCAGGTCCTGGTCGAGCCGCTCCCCGCGCCGGCGCACCGTGACTGCACGGACGGCCGGGGAGCCTGCCACGGTCGCTTGCATTCCCCAATCATAAGTCGCGCAGGGTGCGGCCCACGAGCCTGCGGCATCCCGGATCGGCGTCCATGGCCGGACCATCGGCTCGCGGTGCAACCCGCGAGGCCAGCGGCATCCGGTTCACGCCGCGGCGCCGGGACGGTTCGGCGGTTCGCGGCTCGGCCTATACTGCTGGGATTCCTGGAGGAGAACGGATGAAGACGACACGCGCGCGGGCCGGCGTCGGCAGCCTTCTTGTCCTCGCGGTCCTCGCGGCCGCGGCGACCCCGGCCTCGGCACAGTGGAGGCCGGAGCGGCTCGCGGCGGACGGCTCGGAGCTGCCGCGGACACCCTGGGGGGCGCCGGACCTGCAGGGGCTCTGGAACAACTCGACGACCACGCCGCTCGAGCGGCTGACGGCGGAAGAGCAGGCACAGGGCCGCGAGGCCCAGCAGGCGGTCATCGCGGCGACGCGCGGCACCGGCGCGGGCTGGCTGGAGCAGGCCGGCGCCATCGAGCGCGACGCCCTGATCGTCGACCCGCCCGACGGGCGGATCCGGATGACGGAGCAGGGCGTGCAGCGCCTCGTCGACCGGGAGAACGCCCGCGCCGGCCGGGGCGAGGCCGATTCCTGGCTCGACCGGAACAACTGGGAGCGGTGCATCTCGCGCACGCTCCCGACCGCGATGATCCCGACGGTCTACAACGCCAACTACCAGATCCTGCAGACGCCCGACTACTTCGTGCTCGTGATGGAGATGATTCACGAGGCGCGCATCGTCCCCCTCGACGGGCGGCCGCACGCGTCCGACTCGATCCGCCAGTGGCTGGGCGACGCCCGCGGTTACTGGGAGGGCGACACGCTGGTGGTCGAGACGCTCCACTTCAACGACCGCCTCGACGGCGGCGACTACCAGCCCTCGCACGTCACCCCGACCGGCCCCCGCGGGTCGGGCGAGACGCTGCGCCTGACCGAGCGGTTCACGCTGGTCGACGCCAACACCATCGACTACCGGATCACGGTCGAGGATCCCGAGACGTTCGAGGTCCCCTACACCGTCGCCCTTCCGATGCTCCGCTCGGCGCCCGGCGTGACGCTCTTCGAGTACGCCTGCCACGAGGGCAACCACGCCATGGTGAACCTGCTCAACGCCGGCCGCGCCGACGAGCAGCAGGCGATCGACGCCGCGCAGCTCGTGTCGCAGCAGCGGATCGCGGCCGGCCACCCCGGCGTGCGCGAGCCGGCCGTGCCGTTCGCGCCGATTCCGTCGAAGCCGTGAGCCGCGCCAACATCCTGAACACCGGCACGGCCAGCTACCTGGAGCTGATCGGCAACGGCAAGGCGTATCGCGTCCCGCCGTACCAGCGCGACTACGCCTGGACGCAGCAGGAGTGGGAGGACCTCTGGAACGACGTCGTCGAGATGCGCGGCGACCCCGACGGCCGTCACTACATGGGGGCGCTGGTCGTCCAGGCGCACGGCGACCGCGAGTTCTTCGTCATCGACGGCCAGCAGCGGCTGGCGACCATCTCCCTGCTGGCGCTGGCCATCATCGACAAGCTGCGACGCATGGCGGATGGGGATACCGACGAAGAACGAAATCGGGAGCGCGCGACCGAGCTCCGCAACCGCTTCATCGGCGAGAAGGACCCGGCGTCGCTGGTCGAGAGCAGCCGTCTCCGGCTGAACGAGACCGACGATCCCTTCTACCAGGACTACCTGGTCCAGCTTCGGCCCCCGCTCAATCCGCGCGGCCTGCCGGGGTCGAACGCGCTTCTGTGGAAGTGCTTCCGGTACTTCTCCCAGCAGATCGACGGGCTGGAGCCCGGCTCGGGCAGCCAGGGCGAGCAGATCGCGAAGATCCTGTCGGAGACCGTCGCCCGGCGCCTGCTGTTCATCCTCATCACCGTGGATGACGAGCTGAACGCCTATACCTTGTTCGAGACGCTCAACGCACGCGGCCTGGAGCTCACGACTACGGATCTGCTGAAGAACTACTTCTTCTCCAAGGTGCGCGCGAGGGCTGACGTCGAGTCGCTGAAGCGCCGATGGCGGACACTGATCGCCACCGTCACGCAGGGGCGCTTTCCGGATTTCCTTCGTTATCACCTGCTCTGCGAGCACCCGAAGATACGGCGGCAGCGACTGTTCAAGCTGGTTCGCGAACGCGTCCGAACGCCGGACGAGACCTTCGAGTTCCTGACAGGCCTGGAGATCCGCGCGGAGCTGTTCGCTGCGCTAGCCGACATCCATCACG
>JAPOWL010000433.1 GCA_026707615.1 Acidobacteriota bacterium
GTCGGTGGACGATGCCGCGCCCGACGCCGCCGCGCCGGGCCCTGCCGCGCCGGGCGACGCCGCAGCGTGCGCCCGCTCCATCCTCTCGCGTCTGGGACGGCAGGCCTACCGCCGCCCGCTCGAGACGCCGGAGATCGATCGCCTCCTGGCGTTCTACGAGCAAGGGAGCCGCGACGGCGGCTTCGAGTCCGGCATCGAGCTCGCCCTGCGCTTCCTGCTTGCCAGCCCGCAGTTCATCTTCCGCCTCGAGACCGAGCCGGACGAGCTCGCGGCCGGCGCCGTCTACCCGGTGTCGGACCTCGACCTCGCGTCGCGGCTGTCGTTCTTCCTCTGGAGCAGCATCCCGGACGACGAGCTGCTCGCGGCCGCCGAGCGCGGCGAGCTGAGCGCGCCGGACGAGCTGCGGCGGCAGGTGCGGCGCATGCTCGCCGACCCCCGCGCGGCGGCCCTGGTCGAGAACTTCGCCGGCCAGTGGCTCTACCTGCGAAACCTCGCCAACACCCATCCGGACCCGCCCACGTTCCCGGACTTCGACGACAACCTGCGGCGGGCGCTGCAGCGGGAAACGGAGCTCTTCTTCGAGAGCGTCATGGCCGAGGACCGCAGCATCCTCGACCTGCTGACCGCCGACTACACGTTCCTCAACGAGCGCCTGGCGCGCCACTACGGCATTCCCGGCATCTACGGCGACCGCTTCCGCCGCGTGGCGGTCACCGACGACGCGCGCCGGGGCATTCTGGGCCACGGCAGCCTGCTGACGGTCACCTCCTACGCCACCCGCACGTCGCCGGTGCTGCGGGGCAAGTGGATTCTCGAGAACCTGCTCGGGTCGCCTCCGCCTCCGCCGCCGCCGGACGTGCCGGACCTCGAGGACACGGGGAGCGCCGAGGGCCTCTCGATCCGGGCGCGGCTGGAGCAGCACCGGGCGAACCCGGCGTGCGCCGCCTGCCACGCCCGCATGGACCCCTACGGCTTCGGCCTCGAGAACTTCGACGCCATCGGGCGCTGGCGCAGCAGCGGTCCCCGCGGCGAGCCGATCGACGCCTCGGACGTGCTGCCGGACGGCACGGCGTTCAACGGGCCGGGCGAGCTCCGGGAGGCCATCCTGCGGCGGCCCGAGTCGTTCGTCGAGACGTTCACGCGGAAGCTGCTGACCTACGCGGCGGGCCGCGGCATGGAGTATTACGACGCACCGGCCGTCCGCCGCATCGTGCGCGCCGCGGCCGAGGACGACTACCGGTTCTCGGCCCTCGTCGACGGCGTCGTCACGAGCGACGTGTTCCGGATGAAGGTGAAGCGGCCGGCGCCGGACGCGCCGGACGCGCCGGACGCGCCGGACGCGCCGGACGCGGTCGGGGCCGACGGGCCGTAGGAGACTGCGCCGTCGAGCGGAGCCGCCTCCCAGCGGGAGGCGCGGACCCTCAGGAGGACCGGTCGGGGCCGGAAGTCCGGATGGGCCGCCCTACCACGTAGTGCGTACCTGGCACGGCGAATCGTCGTGCGCTCCTGACCGACGCCTGCGGTCGACGACGCGTCAGAGTCTCAGGCGGCTCGCGCCGCCCGTTCAGGCTTCCTGATCACCAGGCACTGGGCCCTGGTGAGCGCGACCCGCTCGCTCGCCCTCAATCCAGCCTTCCAGACGAGCCAGTCGACGATCCACATCGGCTACCTGAAGACCGAGCGCATCGACGCGCCCGGCCAACGCCCGGATATCGACGCCTTGTGATGCGATCTGACGCCACAACAGCCCCCCAATCGCAACCAGTACGGCAATCGTTGGCCAGTCCGCTTCCATCACCTGACACCCGTCGGAGCACGTTCGTTTCTCGATGCTTCGGCATACGCCGCCTCGGCCATCTCGACCTCCGTGAGCATGCCACCGCCTCACACAGGGCATTAGACGATCTGGTCGCGGGAGCTACTCGGGGACCATGGTCGTCATCTTGGCAGTATGCCATATCGGATTACGGTCATAGCTTACGTGCCGGCTCGCGATCGCCAAAGGAACCGGTACCAGGCGTCGGCGCGGGACTGTCTGACGGGATCCGACGCATCGGCCCGGTAGACCAGGACGCTGGTGTCGACGAAGACCGGCCCGGTCATGTAGCTCCTCCCGGGTCGGCTTCCGGCCATCGACCCACGCCATCTTCCGTGGCTTCCTCGCGAGCGCGCGCGACATCGCGACCCGATAGTCGTCCTCGCGGCGCTTCATCCCTTCAACGACCTCCGCCAGCCAGCTCGACACACTACGGTTCGCCTCCGCGGCCCGGACCCGCAGCCACAGCGCCGTCTCCTCCGGCAGCGTTACGGTGACGTTCTTCATGACACGAAGATAGTGGCACACGAAACTCGTGTCATCTTTGGCCTCACGAGGTCGTTGAGGCCACAGATGAAGGCGCGGTTTTGGTGGGAGAACGAACGCCACCACCCAAGTGCACGTCCGGCCGCGTCTTCCTCCGGTCCCGGATCGCGGATCGGGATGACCGCGACCACATGATCTCGGCCGCACGGGGCACCTCCACTCTTCCCGACCGGGAGCGCTCGACCTTCCCGCCTGCGTAGCAAGTCGGGCTAACCCTCGCGCAGGGTCGCGAGCGGGTCGGCCTTCGCGGCGCGGCGGGACGGCACGAGACAGGCGGCCAGAGCCGTGCCCGCCAGCAGGAAGCCCACGACGGCGAAGACGACGGGCTCGTCCGGCCCGACGTCGACGAGAAAGCCGGCAACGAGCCTCGCCGCACCGGTCGCTGCGATCGCTCCGACCCCCACGCCGAGCAGCGTGAGCGCGATGCCGCGGCCGAGCGCGAGCCTGAGGATCGCGGCCGGGGTCGCGCCGACCGCGGTGCGGATGCCGAACTCGTGGCGCCGTCGGACCACCGCGTGCGACACGACGCCGTAGAGTCCCACGACGGCAAGAAGCAGGCCGAGCATCCCGAAGGCCCCGATCGCGGCCGCGCCGACGCGCGTGCTCACCAGCATCGGCATCGAGCGCACCTCGGCGTCCATGCTGCCGGCATCCAGGAGCGCCAGCGTCGGGTCGTGGCGACGCACCACCTCGGCGACCATGGCCGACACGACGGCCGGCGGCCCGTCGGCGTGCACGTGCAGGGTCGCCGGGCCCGCCAGCCGGGGCCCGAAGGGGTACAGAACGAAGGGCGGCCGGTCGAAGGGTGACTGCGACATGTGCGCGTCGCGCGCGACGCCAACGACCTCGAACGGTGTCCCTCCCGTTTCCGGGTTGACGATGCGCCGGCCGACCGCGTCCTCGCCCGGCCAGAGCTGCCGCGCCGCGCGTTCGCTGACGACCGCCACCCGCCGGTCGCCGGCCGCGTCGTCCTCCCGGAAACCACGCCCGCGGATCAGCGGAATGCCGACGGTCTCGAAGAAGCCCGGATCGACGTGGTTGACGGCGACGATGGCCCGGTCGGGCTCGGGCGCGGTACCGCCGTCCAGGGTGCCCACGCTCCCCGAGCTGCTGCCCCGCGCCACCGGCGCCCGGCGCGCCCAACTCGCCGACCGGATTCCGGGCAGAGCGCCGACGTCGGCGGCGATCCGCTGGAACAGCGCACGGGCCCGTGGCGGGTCGTACCCCTGTGCGAGCGGGTCGACCGTGAGCACCAGCAGGTCGTCGGTCCGGAACGCGACGTCGATCGCGCCGGCGTTCCGGCCGCTCTGCACGAAGAGTCCGGCGCAGACCAGGAGCACCATCGAGACGGCGATCTGCACCACGACGAGCCCGTTCGTGAGACGGCGCTCGGGAGCACCCGCACCCTCGCCGCGACCGCCCCCGCCGACGGTGCGGGCCGGGTCGATCCGCGTCGAGCGCAACGCCGGCGCGAGGCCGGTCAGCACGCCGGTCGCGAGCGCGGCGGCGGCCGTGAATCCGAACACCCGCCAGTCGATCGTCGGGTCGACCAGCAGCCGCTCGATCCCCGCGGCGGAGGCAGCCCCTGCGACGAAGAGGTCCGCCGCCCAGACCGCGACCAGCCCGCCGCCCGCTCCCCCCATGAGCGCCAGGAGCAGGCTCTCGGTGACAACTGGCGCATGAGCCGGCGCCGGGTCGCCCCCAGGGCCGTACGCAGGGCGATCTCGCGCCGGCGCGCGATGCCGCACCCCACCATGAGCGTCCCGACGTTGGCGACGGCGATGAGCAGCACGAGCGACGCCAGGCCCATCACGACGGTCATGAGCGGCGCCGTGTGGCGCGACGCGCCCGGGAAGGGTCGCCCCTGACGCTCCGAAACGACGTAGAGCCGGGAGTGGCGGCTGGCGTCCGGGTGCTCTGCGGCCTGCGCGTCGGCCAGGACGTCGAGCTGCGCGGCCGCCTCGCCTACGGAGACGCCGGGCCGCAGGCGTCCCGTCAGCACGAAGGACTCCGCCAGGCGGTTGGTCAGGAGTTCCGTCCACCCCGGCTCGATGAGCGCGCCCTCGGTGGCGAGGACGAAAACCTCTATCGGTACCAGGCCGTACGTTCCGACGAAAGGCTCCGGGGCGACCCCGATGACCGTCATGCTGGCCGGTCCGAGGCGCACGGCCTGACCGACGACGGCCGGATCGCCTCCGAACCGCGTCCGCCAGGCTTCGTGCGACAACACGACGAATGGCGCGTCGCCGGGGCGGCGTCCCTCACCCGGCCGGAACGTGCGGCCACGCTCCGCCTCCACCTGCAGGACGTCGAAGTAGTTGTCGCTGACGTACTCGATCCAGACGCGCTCCGCCGCCCGGCCGCCTATCGACAGGAGCTCCTCCGCCGCGGTGTGTGCGGCCAGACCGTCGAGGACGTCGCTGCGCTCCCGGTAGTCGAGGTACTCGGGATAGGACAGGGCGTGCGGGAACTCCGCGGTGTGCTCGTCGAGCTGCGCCACCATGACGAGCTCCTCCGGGTCGGGCACCGGCAGCGGCTCGAAAAGCAGGCTGTTCGCAACGGCGGCCACCGCGGCCGTGGCGCCGATGCCGATCGCCAGCGTCAGCGCCGCCGCCGCCGTGAATCCGGGCCGCCGGGCCAGCCCTCGCGCGCCGATGCGGACATCCGTGCGCAGGTCGTCGAGCCACGGCAGCCCGCGCTGGTCGCGCAGCGCCTCCAGCGCCTGCGGAACGCCGCCCAGGCGCACCCGCGCCATCCGCGCGGCCTCGGCCCGCGAGTGGCCCTTCGCGCGGAGCTCCTCCTCGGCCAGTTCCAGATGAAAGCGCAGCTCGCGCTCGAGATCCTGGTCGGCCGGGTCGCGCCGGAGCACGCCCCGGAAGCGACGCCAGAACTCGCGCAGGACAGCCATGGGTCTTCTCCAGGCGCTCATTCCCCTTGGAGCGAGCGCATGAGGTTCGTGCGCGTGGCGCGCCACGCGGGATACGCGCCGGCCGCCGTCGTCGTCGCCAACAGCGTGAGGGCGGCCGCCGCCAGCGTGGCGGGGTCGTGGGGTGACACGCCGTAGAGCAGCGCGGTCAGGACACGGGCCGCCCCCAGCGCGACGACCAGGCCGAGCCCGACACCGACCACGACCGGCACGAGGGCCTGCCGCATGACCAGCCGCACGATGGCCGTCCGGGAGCTGCCGAGCGCCATGCGCACGCTCAGCTCGCGCAGCCGGAGCCTGACGGACAGCGATACGGTTCCATACAGTGCGAGCACGACCAGTCCCAGCGCGAGAACGCCGGTCCCGCCAAAGGCCGCCGCGGCATACCGGGGCAACAGGAGGACGCCGCCGATGCGCGCGGTGAGCGGCTGCACGTCGTACACGGGCACCGCCGGATCGATCGCGCGCAGCGCGTCGACGAGATGCACCATCCGCGGCGGACCGGCGGGCGACCGTCGCACGACCAGCGCCGCGGCCTGCCAACCCGACGGGTCCTGCAGGATCGACGTGAACACCATGGGTCGCGCGACGTCCCCGAGCGTGCGGTTCCGGAAATCGCCCACCACGCCCACGACCTCCACGGTCCGAGTCTCCGGAAAGCCCACCCCGATGCGCCGGCCGAGGGCCTGCCGGTCGGACCAGAAGCGGCGGACGAACGCGTCGTTCACGAGTGCGACCTCGACCGCGCCCGAGCGGTCCGCGGCGTCGAATTCGCGCCCTTCGATCACCGGCACCCGAAGCGCTCCGAAGGCGCCGGGACCGGCTATCCCGGCGTCGACGAGCGGAAGATCGTGCGCTGCCGCGCTGTCGTCTCCGGTCAGGCGCAGTCGGGCGAGTCGAACGCTCAGCGACAGGGGGACCGGCTGAATCCACCCCGCGGCCTCGACGTCCGGAAGCTCCCGGACGGCGGCGACCGCGCGCGACAGGTAGCGGGACGCCTCGTCCTGGTCGTGGCCGACCAGCGCCTGGGCGACGCTCGCGACCGCGACGCCGCGCGTCTCGAAGCCGGGGTCGACCTGCACCACGGTGAGAAGGCTGCGCAGCGCGAGGCCGCCGACCACCAGCAGCAGCACCGCGGTCGTGGCCTGGCCGGCAATCAGCAGCATCCGCCACCTCGTGGCTCCGCCGGCCGCGGATGCGCGCGAGTCGGTCTTGAGCGTCTCGACGATGGAGAGGCCCGACGAGATCCGCAACGCCGGCCCGAGCGAGGAGACCAGGGTCGACCCGAGGACGACGATCGCCGTGAGGCCGAAGACGCGCCAGTCGGGCACCAGGTGCAGATCGATGGCGGCCGGCACCCCCGGCAGTCGGATCTCGCCGAGCAGCGGCCCGACCCATGCGGTCAGGAGCAACGCGCCGGCCGCCGCGAAGCCCGTGAGCAGGATGCCCTCGGCGAGCAACGGACGAACGATCCGCCAGCGATTGGCTCCCACCGCCAGTCGGATGGCGACCTCGCGCTGGCCGTCGACGGCCCGGGCCAGCACGAGGTGCGCGACGTTGACCGCGCAGACCAGCAGCAGGAGCAGCGCGACCGCGAGGACGCCGGCGGCTCCGAACCGGGCCAGGGCCCTCGACACGACGGGGTGAACGGACGCCTCCGGCAGCGGCGTGAGCGCAAGGGTGCGATCGGCGTTCGACTGCGGATACCGCCGGGAGAGCGCATCGGCCAGGACGGCAACCTGCGTGCGAGCCTGCTCGAGCGTCGCGCCGTCCCGCAACCGGGCGTGCACCCACCACTCCGGTTGCCCGCGGTCGTCGGCCGACTCGCTGCCGGCGTCGTCGAGCGGCTGCCAGAACTCCGGTGCGACCCCGCGGAACAAGCCGGTGAACCCCTCCGGGGCAATCCCGACGACCGTGCGCCGCCGGTCGCCTATCGCCAGTTCCCGGCCGACGATCCGGGGATCGGCCCCGAAGTGCCGGCGCCACGCGGCGTGACCCAGAACGACCACCCCACCCGGCGGGTCGCCTTCGTCGAACGGGCGACCGAGCGGGAACGACACGCCGAGCGTGGTGAAGTAGTCGGGCGAGGCCTCTTCGCCGATCGCGATCCTGCGGTCCAGTCCGGTGCCGACCACCGCTCCCATGCGGCGGTGGGCGACCACGGATTCGAACGCGGCGACGTCACGGGCGAGATCGGCGTAGTCGCCGTATCCCACCGGTTCGTTGCGAAGGACCGCCAGCTCTCCGACGGCCGTGATGCCCACGACCCGATCGGGGGCTCGGACCGGGAGCGGCTTGAGCAGCACGGCGTTGACGGCCGTCAACGCGAGGGTGGTCGCGCTCATGCCGACCACCAGGGTCAGGAGAGCGGTGAGCGTGAACCCGGGGGACCGCAGCAGCGTTCGAGCGGCGACACGAGCATCGGACCGGAG
>JAPOWL010000484.1 GCA_026707615.1 Acidobacteriota bacterium
GGCGCGCGTCGCCGACATTGCCGACGCGCGCCGCCTGCGCCTGCTGGGGCGCCGCGAGATCGCGTTCGACCCGGCGACCGACCTCGTCTTCGAGCGCGACGAGCGGTTGCCCGGCCACCCCAACGGGATGCGCTTCGTCGCGCGCTCCGGCGCGGAGCCGGTCGCTGCCGTCGGCGCCGCATCTCCCGCCGGCGACGTCGCGGCCGCCCTCGTCGCCGAGCGCGTCTACTACTCGGTGGGCGGCGGCTTCGTGGCCGGCGCCGACGGAGCGGGGCGGCCGGTCCTCGTCGAGCGCGACACGCGCCTCCCGCTGCCGTTCTCGACCGCCGCGGAGCTGCTGGCCCACTGCGAGCGCCAGGACCTGCCCGTGAGCGGCGTGATGCTGCGCAACGAGCGCGCCTGGGGCGCGGAGGCCGAGGTCCGGGCCGGGCTGCTGGAGATCTGGGCCGCGATGCAGCAATGCGTCCGCCGGGGCTGCCGGCAGGAGGGCGAGTTGCCGGGGCTCCACGTGGCGCGCCGCGCGCCCGGACTGCACCGCCAGCTCGCCGGCCCGCCCCGCGCAGATTCGCGCGATCCCCTGTCCGCGATGGACTGGGTGAGCCTCTACGCCCTCGCCGTGAACGAGGAGAACGCCGCCGGAGGCCGCGTGGTGACCGCGCCGACCAACGGGGCGGCCGGCATCGTCCCCGCCGTGCTCCACTACTACGCCCGGTTCTGCCCGGGGGCCAGCGACGACGGCGCGGTCCGCTTCCTGCTGACGGCCGGCGCGGTCGGCCTCCTCTTCAAGCTGAACGCGTCGATCAGCGGGGCCGAGGTCGGCTGCCAGGGCGAGGTCGGCTCCGCGTGCTCGATGGCGGCGGCGGGCCTGACGGAGGTGCTCGGCGGCTCGCCGGCGCAGGTCGAGAACGCGGCCGAGATCGCCATGGAGCACAACCTGGGGCTCACCTGCGACCCGATCGGCGGCCTCGTCCAGATCCCCTGCATCGAGCGGAACGCCATGGCGGCGGTAGAGGCCATCAACGCATCGCGCCTCGCGCTGCGCGGCACGGGCCGGCACGTGGTCTCGCTCGACAAGGTGATCCGGACGATGCGCGACACCGGCCGCGACATGCAGGACAAGTACAAGGAAACCTCGCGCGGCGGCCTCGCCACGCACGTCGTCCCCGTCCCCGTCAACGTCGTCGAGTGCTGACGTGCCCTCGCCCGCCGTTCGTCGCCTGCGGCTCCGCGTTGCAGCATGTGCGGGGGAGCAGCTCGAGCCCACGCGGGCGCCGGGCGGGCGACTACCCCGGCGGTCCGGTCCAGGGGTTCAGCAGCTCGACGTCGAACGGCGCGAAGTCGTCCACGTTGCGAGTGACCAGGACGAGACCGTTGGCCGACGCGGTGCCCGCAATCAGCGCATCGCCGAGGTGCGCGGTCCGGCCCGCGCGGCGGGCGTCGGCGCGGAGCCGGGAGGCGTGCCCCGCCTCCTCGCGGCCGATCGGCAGCACGCGCCGGTGGAAGCGCGCGGTCAGGTCCATGAGCATGGCGCGCCGTTCGTCGCGCCTGCGCCCGGCCGGCATCGAGCGCACGCCGTAGTCCAGCTCGTGGATCACGACCACGGAGAGCCAGAGATCGATCCTGTCGGCGAGGAACGCGATCACGTGCGGGCTCGGGGCCGGCCTGCCGACTTCCGAGACGACATCGGTGTCGAGGAGAAACCCCCTCATGCGTCGGTATCCCGACCCGGGTGCCGCCGATCGAGCGCCGCCCAGTCGTCCTCGGTCCAGTCGGCGAACGGAACGGGGCGATCCCGCCCTTCGTCGCGGGGCGGAACCTCGACCTCGCCGAAGCGGGGCATGTTCTCGATGAGCCACTGCCCGAGCGACGGGGTCGGCTCGTTGCTCGCGTCCCACACGTGGGTCGGTACGACCACGAACTCCTTGCGGGTCCCGATCCGCTGCGGCCCTTCCTTCTCCGCGCGGCGCAGGACCTCGGACAGCCGGGCCTTCGCCTCGGCGACGGTCCAGACGCGCGGTGGCGTGCGCTCGTAGCCGGCCATCGCTCATTGCCTCCGCTTCCGGCCGGTAGCGCCCGACCATCTGGACTAGTGTGGACTAGACAGCACGAGGCGTCAAGAGCGTCGCGTGGCCGTGCGCCGCTATACTCGATCCCATGACCCGCACCTACGTCGCGGTCGTGGTGGTCGAGGTCCTGGTGCTCGCCGCCCTGTGGATGCTCTCCCGGCACTTCGCCGCGTAAGCGCGGGCCTCGACTCCGTCCGATGCACCTCATCGACTGGACGATCATCGTCGCCTACCTCGCCTGGGTCCTCTACGACGGCGTGAAGCGGGCGCGGGGGACGGGCGCCGTCGAGGGCTACTTCCTGGCGTCGCGGTCGCTGCCGTGGTGGGCGGTCGGCCTGTCGGTGATGGCGACCCAGATGAGCGCCATCACGCTGGTCGGGACCACCGGGCAGGGCTACGACGACGGCATCCGCTTCGTGCAGTTCTACTTCGGGCTGCCGGTGGCGATGATCATCCTCTCGGTGACCCTCGTGCCGTTCTTCCACCAGGCGCGCGTGTTCACCGCCTACGAGTACCTGGAGAGGCGCTTCGACGCGCGGACGCGGGCGCTGACGAGCCTGCTGTTCCTCGTCTCGCGCGGGCTCGGGGCGGGCGTGATCATCGCCGCCCCCGCCGTCATCCTCTCGATCGTGCTCGGTTGGAGCCTGCCGCTCACCGTGCTCGCAATCGGCATCCCGACGACCCTCTACACCATGCTGGGGGGCGTGCAGGCGGTCACCTGGGCCGACGTCAAGCAGATGGTCGTCATCATGGTGGGGGTGACGGCGGCGGTGGCCGCCCTGATCCTCGGCCTGCCCGACGACGTCGGCCTCGAGCCGGTGCTGCACGCGGCGGGGGCCACCGATCGGCTGCAGGCGATCGACTTCACGTTCGACCTGAACGAGACCTACACCTTCTGGTCCGGCCTCATCGGCGGCCTCTTCCTGATGCTCGGCTACTTCGGCTGCGACCAGAGCCAGGTGCAGCGCTACCTGACCGCGAAGTCGGTCGACGCCGGAAGGCAGTCGCTGCTGATGAGCGCGTTCGCCAAGATCCCGCTGCAGGTGCTCATCCTCGTGATGGGGGTGCTGGTCTTCTGCTTCTACCTCTTCACCGAGCCGCCGATGCTCTTCAACACCGCGCACGAAGGGGCGGTCGCGGCGAGCGGGCGGGCGGGCGAGTACCAGGCGCTCGAGGACGAGTTCCGCTCCGCCCATGCCGGCCGGCGGGACGATGCGGCGGCGGTCGTCGAGGCGCGGGAGGCAGGCGACGCCGAGGCGCTGCGCTCGGCCAAGGCGGCGTTCGTCGAGAGCGATCGGCGCGTGGTCGACGTCCGGGCGCGGGCGCGGGACCTCGTGCGGGAGGTGACGGACGACGCGGCCTACAGCGACGTCAACTACGTGTTCCCGACGTTCATCACCACCCAGCTCCCGGTGGGCCTGGTCGGGCTGCTCATCGCGGCCATCTTCGCGGCGGCGATGTCGAGCATCGCGGCGGAGCTGAACGCGCTCTCGGCCGCCACCACCATCGACTTCTACCGGCGCCACTTCCGGCCCGGGGCGTCGGAGGCCCACTACCTCCGGGTATCGAAGATGGCCACCGGCTTCTGGGGCCTCTTCGCCGCGGTGACCGCCCTCTACGCCGCCAACCTCGGGTCGTTGATCGAGGTCGTCAACCGCTTCGGGTCCTTCTTCTACGGCTCGCTGCTCGGCGTCTTCGTGCTCGCGATAGGCATGCGGCGCGCGACGGCGGGCGGCGCGTTCTGGGGCCTGATCGGCGGGATGGCGTCGGTCGCCGCGGTGGCGACGCTCACCGACGTCTCCTTCATGTGGCACAACGTCGTCGGCGTCGTCGCCGTCTGCCTCATCGGCGGCGCCAGCACGCTGCGGCGTAGAGACGCCTGACCGGGGGCAGGGAGCGGGCCGGCGTCTAGCCGGCGGAGCGAAGCAGGTCGTTCAGCGCTCCCACGAGATCGCGGCCCCGTCCATAGCCCCGGTCGGTGATCGCGACGATCGCGAGTCTCGCCCGCAGGAGGTCGGCCTCGGAAGCCACGCGCAGAAGTGCTCTGAGATCCACCGAATCCTGGGGCCGCTTCTCGTCGTCGCGCGACAGCACCTTGAGCGCGATCAGGTGCCCAACCGTCGCGACGCGAATCGGGAGGCGGGGCAACAGCTCGATCGTCTCGGCTTCCTCCACGATCTCGGCCTCGATTCCCGACGACGCGAACAGGAGGTCTATGACCGTTGCCCGAGGAGTGGGCGTCGGCGCCAGCCGCACGGTCGCCAAGCGGCCGACGGTTTCCTGTTCGAGGACGGATGCGATGCGATAGCCGCTCGCGCGAAGCCCCAGAACCAGAGCTTCGGCTTCCGCGTCGCTGCCGACTGCGACCGCAAGGTCCGCGTCGCGCGTGAACCGCGGCTCGGTCCGGGCGGAGACGGCCAGACCGCCGACCAATGCGAAAGGCTGCCGGGCCTGCGCGAGGTCGCGATCGATTCGACGCAGGGCGGCTTCGAGCGAGGTCACGCGAATCGGTCTGCCGGGACTACGCGCCGCCCGGAGCCGTCGCCGTCCTCCGCCCCGGGGCGGTGCCGAAGCCAGCGGCCCAGCAGGCGCTCGACTTCCTCGTCGCTCGCCTCCGGATGCTGCCGGCGGAGATTCTGACGCTGCAACGCCACGCCGGCGTCGAACAGATCGAGTGTCGTTCGAAACGCCTCGGCGACCGAGCCCGCGGACCTGCGAGCACCCATGGAGGCACTGTACGGCGGAGCGACTTACCGGGCAAGCCCGCCGTGCCCGCGGCTGCCTCACGCCCGCGCAGACTCCCGACGCGCCCGCAAGGGCGCGCTACCGGGGGTCGGCGCCGGCTTCAGAGGCAGGGGAGCACGCCGCTCCGTGCGCCGCGGCCAGGGCGAGCACCTGGTCCGGGTGGTCCGTGAATACGGCGTCGACGCCGGCGGCGATCAGAGCCTCGACCTCGGCGGCCAGCGAGTCGAACTCCGGAGCGAGCTGATCGGCGCGCAGCGTGTAGGCGTGCACGGCCAGGTCCCGTTCGTGCGCCCGCGCGACGATCGCGGGATCGCGATAGATGAGGACCGTCGGGGCTCCGATGGCGACCGCGTAGCCGGCGATCTCGTCCAGGCCGGCGGGTTCGAGCTGGGCCGGGGACGCGATGAGCTGCACGCGCGGCAGGTCGGTCACGAGGGCGGCCAGGGCCGCGGCGTCGAACGACTGGATCAGAATCGGGAGGTCGTAGCCGGCGAGCGCGTCCAGCACGGTCTCGCCCAGGCCGGGCTGGATGTCCGGGCTCTTGAGCTCGGGATAGACGCCGGCCCGACGCCCCGTGGTCCGGTTCAGGCCCTCGACGAGGTCGAGCACCTCCGTCAGGCGCGGCACGCGGAACGTCGCGTGCGGGAAGCGGCCCGGCCGGCTCTCGACCACGCGCAGACGCTCGAGCTCTGCGAAGGTGAAGTCGGCCGCGTAGTACCGGCCGTCCTCGCGCGCCCGGTCCGGGTAGCGCTCCGCGACGTCGGTGGTCCGATCCAGCGTGACGTCGTGCAGCGCGATGGCCACGCCGTCCGCCGTCAGCACGACGTCCGGCTCGATCCACCCGGCCCCCTGGCCGTAGCCGAGCGCGTAGGCAGGGAGCGTGTGCTCCGGCAGGTAGCCCGACGCGCCGCGGTGGGCGATGACCTCCAGACACGCCGGCCCGCCGCCCGCGGCGGCGGCGCTCCCGGCGGGGCCCTGTCCGGCGGTGATCGATGGCGCAAGCACGACGGCGGCGGCGAGAGCGACTCGAAGCGGCGTCATGATTCGGAACTCCCGTCTCGGCAGCGCGCTCCGCGGCCGATACCAGCGTAAACGTACGGTACAACGATTCGCGCTACGGGCACGGGATCCGGAGCCCGTCAGCCTCGGCGGCGCCCCGCCGTGGAAGTTCGTTCGAGCAACTCCTGCAGGCGAGGCAGCGCCAGGCGGTCCTTCTCGCGGTCGGCTGCCCTCTTGGAGCGGATGATGTCGGCCAGCGACGCCACCAGACTGCTTGCACAAACAGGGCAGGCGAGGTCTGGCGAGGCCGGCGGAGGGCCGGGCGAGGACGGCTGACGACCGCGGTTGCAGCGTTGGGCGAGGATTCGCAGCGAGCCGGCAGCATCGCTGCCGACCCTCATCCCAGGCTGGGGGGTGAGTAGCCCCGTCGCGCGAGCAGCAGCCGGAGGGCGTTCTGCTTCGTGACCAGCGCCGCGTCGTCGCTCCGCTCGAGGAACGGTCGGACGTCCGCGGCGGCGCGGTCCCAGTCCAGCGCCTCCAGCTTCTCGGCGACGGCCGTCCGCCACGTCTCGGCGGTGAGCGCGGCATCGGTCCGGCCGGTCTGCCGGAGCGCCGCGTTCAGCAACGGCAGGTTGGGAGGCGGCCAGCCACGGTCTGCCAGGTACCAGACGAGATCGTACAGATCGCGGCCCTTCGTGTAGGGCCGCTCGAGGACGGCGTGCAACTTGCCGGCGAGGAGGGAGGCCCGGTCGTGGTGGAAGAGCCGGAGCGTCTCGTGGCGGCGCACCAGGGTGACGTCCGTCCCGGCGCCGGCCGGTGGATTCGTATCGACCTCGATCCGGATGGCGAGCACCCGCGCGGAGCGGGGCGAGAGGCCGACGGCATGGAGGACGCCCGCGAATCGCACGACGGCGCTGTGCACGGCGCGGCCGTCACGGATCCGGACGTCGACGTCGTAGCCTTCCGCGGCGAGTTCGGCGCGAGCCGCGCTCAGGCTGCCGCGCAGGCCGTAGCCGGGCGGTCGCCGCTCGAGGGCGAAGTCGAGATCCTCCGAGTATCGCGGCAGCCCGAAGAGGAAGCGGAGACAGGTCCCGCCCTGGAACGCCAGGGCGGTCATCGCCCCGGCGCGTTGCAGCGAGCCCAGGATGCGGGCCTGCAGATACTCCCGGGCGACGTTCCGCCCCCGCAACGGTTCGAGTCCGGCCACGAGGCGCTGGAGATGGTCCCTCACAGCGCCTCGTATCCCGGCGCGTCACGCGCGAGACGGCGAATCCGGTCGGCGGCGCGGGCGAGCTTCGGCGTGGAGTACCTGGGGATCAGGGCATCGACGACGTCGAGCCGCAATGCGGTGAAGTCGAGCCGCAGCTCGCGGAGGTAGACCGTGTCGTCGCCGCCCGGCTGGAGGTGGACGATGTCGAGCAGCGCTTTCTCGGGACCGGCGACGAACGCGCGCTGGCCGCGGCCGAGATCCTCCCGGCGGTATCCCGCCAGCAGCGGCGGCTTCAGGTGGCGGAACGAGAACCGGCCGAGGGGCGTCTCGCGGATCCGCGGTCGTCCCGGCGTGACGCTGGTGACTTCCGCGACGTACTCCGGGATCGCGCCGGCGTAGGCCAGCGCGGAGAGGCCGCTGACGAACGAGCCGGGAGACAGCCGGTTGGCCACCAGGAACGGGTGCGGCTCCTCCCGCCGCCAGGGCGGTGCAAGCGCGTACAGGCCGCGCCGAAGCTGCTGGACCCGGCCGGCGCGGCACCAGCGGGAGAGCTGGCGGCGGACGTCCGCCGGATCCACTGCCCCCGCCAGCAGCAGCCCCGTCTCGAAGACCGGCTCATCGGCGACGATCTCGACGAGATCGCGGAATCTCATGGACAGAACTTGCCAGAAGTGGCATCTTGTGGCTTCAGCATGCC
>JAPOWL010000227.1:0-347 GCA_026707615.1 Acidobacteriota bacterium
CGGCCAGCTCGCCCGACTGGTTCATGAGGCTCGTGCTCCAGATGGGCACCAGCCGCTGGATGTTCGACCGGTCGATCTGGTCGAGCGGGCTGTAGCTCTTGCGGTCGTAGCCCATGCTGTGAACGAGCACGTCCTCGGGGGTCTGCGCGTCGCGGATCAGCTCGTCCGCCGTCTGGGCCAGCCCCGGGGCCGGCAGCATGACGAGCGGGGCGGCGAGGAGGACGCCGAGGAGTCGACGGGACGACATGGGCTGCGGCGCGGACTGCGGCGGGGCGGTGTGTGCAGCGACGTGCTTCATCGTCAGCCTCCAGGAGAGGGCGCGGCCGCCTGCGGCCGTCGCCCGCGTT
>JAPOWL010000227.1:357-7638 GCA_026707615.1 Acidobacteriota bacterium
GTCGCGGAGGCCTGGAACCCCACCGGGGGAGGGGCCCGCCTGCGGGATGCGTCGTTCGCAGCGTGGGCCGCCCCGAGAACGGTGCGGCTCGGCCACCGAGTGGTTCCGTCCCGCAACGTTGCTCCGGCGTGCCGTTCTCACGCCAAAAGGCCACCTTGACACGCATCGGGATCGTGACGACACTGCGGGTGCTCGGGCGCTCTTGCCCAGCGGGGTTCGACGTTTGTTCGAAGGGAGCGCTACATGACGCGCGCATTCCTGACCTTGTCGCTCGCAATCGCCCTCGCCGCAATGGCCGGCGTGCTGCCCCCCGCGTCCGAGGCGCCGTCGGCAGCGGAGGCGGAGCCCGCCGCGGCGGTGCTCTCAGCTGCCGCCCAGCCCGCCGGCGACGCCCGGATCGAGCCCTACACCATCGCGGTGCCCGACGACGTGCTGGCCGACCTCCGCGACCGGCTCGAGCGCGCCCGCCTCCCGGACGAGCCGGAGGGAGTCGGTTGGGACCTCGGGACCAACCAGGCCTACCTGCGCGAGCTGATCGACTACTGGCGCGACGAGTTCGACTGGCGCGCCGCGGAGCGCCGGCTGAACGGGTTCGACCAGTACACGACCAACATCGACGGGCTCGACATCCACTTCGTGCACCAGCGCTCGGCGGACCCGGACGCCTTCCCGCTCATCCTGACCCACGGCTGGCCGGGGTCGTTCGCCGCGTTCGCCAAGGTCATCGAGCCGCTGACCGACCCCGCCGCCCACGGGGGCGATGCCGCGGACGCCTTCCACGTCGTGGTCCCGTCGATCCCGGGCTACGGCTTCTCGGACCGCCCGCCGACCATGGGCTACGGCCGCGACCGGACGGCGGAGATGTTCGCCGAGCTGATGGCGCGGCTCGGCTACGAGCGCTACGGCGCCCAGGGCGGCGACCTCGGGGCCGGCATCAGCCGCGCGCTGGCCCTCGACGACGCCGAGCACGTGGCCGGCCTGCACCTCAACCTCTGCGGCGGCGCCCCGCCCGACCCGGACGACCCGACGGCCGGGGTGCCGGAGGAGGAGCTCGCGCTGCTCCGCGACCGGCAGGCGTTCTGGACCGACGAGGAGCGCGGCTACAGCCACATCCAGGGCACGAAGCCGCAGACCCTGGGCTACGGCCTGAACGACTCGCCGGTGGGCCTCGCGGCATGGATCGTCGAGAAGTACCGGAGCTGGTGCGACTGCGACGGCCACCCGGAGACGCGGTTCAGCAAGGACGAGCTCCTGACGACGATCACGATCTACTGGGTGACGCAGACCGCGACGTCGGCGGCCCGCTACTACTACGAGAGCCGGCACGGTCCGCCCACGGCGCCGCGGCGGGTCGAGGTGCCGACGGCCTGCGCGGCGTTCCCGAAGGAGCTCATCTTCACGCCGCAGCGCTGGCTCGAGGCCGGCTACAACCTCACCCGCTACACCATCATGCCCAGCGGCGGCCATTTCGCGGCCAGCGAGGTGCCGGAGCTGTTCGTCGACGACGTCCGGGCGTTCTTCCGCGACCTGCGGGCGGGCGCCCGCTGAGGGATTGCATCGTGTGGGGCCGCCGTTTCGCGGCCCCCCGGACGCCGAGCCGGTTCGAATCGAGGTGGAGTGTTCGGAGAGTCCGGGTCCCACGGATGAACAAGGGCGAGAGCAGGACGGACCGGATCGATCGCGGCGGAAACCGGGTCCGCGGGATGGGCATGTCGATTATCGGAGGTGTGAGATGGGACGACGCTGTCTCGCCGGTTGGTGCGTCGCAATAGCGGCGGCGTGGCTGTTGCCCGCGGGGGCTGCCGGCCAGACGCAGGCCGCGTCCGAGGACTGGACGGTGACCCGCACCGCGTGGGGCGACCCCGATCTCGAGGGCACCTGGTCGTTCGCGACGATCACGCCGCTGGAGCGGCCCGCGCGGTACGCGGGACGGGACCGCCTGACCGCGGAGGAGGTCACAGCCCTCAACGCGGACGCGCGGACGCGCGGCGACCAGCCGCCGCCGCCCGGCGACCCGGGCGCCTACAACGCCTTCTGGTTCGACCGGGGAGAGTCGACGGGCCGGACGTCGCTCATCGTCGATCCGCCGGACGGCCGGATTCCGTTCACGGCGGCGGGGAGCGCGCGGCGGGACGCCCGCCGGGCCCTGCTGCGGCGGCCGGCCCACGGCCCCGAGGACCGCACGCCCGGGGAGCGCTGCACGCACCACACCAAGGCCGGCCCGCCGATGTCGGCCGGCGGCTACAACAACCACGTGCGGCTGCTGCAGGCTCCCGGCTACGTCGTCGTCTGGACCGAGCAGAACCACGACGCGCGCATCGTCCCGCTGGACGGTCGGCCGCGGATCGCCGACCCCATCCGCCAGTGGATGGGCGACTCGCGTGGCCGCTGGGAGGGCGACACCCTCGTCGTCGAGACCACCAACTTCAACGGCAAGGCCGCCTACCAGGGCACCGCCGACGGCATGCACCTGGTGGAGCGCTTCACCCGCACCGCCCCGGGAGCCATCCGCTACGAGTACACCGTCTCGGACCCGGAGACCTACACGCGCCCGTGGACGGCGTCCATCGATCTCCAGCCGATGGACGGCGACCTCTACGAGTTCGCCTGCCACGAGGGCAACTACGGCATGGAGGGCATCCTCGCCGGCGCGCGGGCCGACGAGCGGAACGCGTCCGCGCGGTAAGGGGCGGGTCGGACAGGCAGCGTGGTCAACATCGTCGGCCACGTGTCGAGGAGCAGGGATGATCCGTGCAGTGGAAGTAGAGCCGCGCGACGGTTACCGGATCTGGCTCCGTTACTCGGACGGCGCCTCGGGAGAAGTCGACCTCTCGGACCTTGTCGGCAAGGGTGTGTTTCGTGCCTGGCAGGACCGTGGCTTCTTCGACGGCGTTCATCTGACGCCGCACGGGTCGATCGCGTGGAGCGAAGCCATCGAGATCTGTCCGGATTCGCTCTACAGGGACCTCACCGGCAAGTCGTCGGTCGACGCAAAGGCGCCCAGCTCGGCGCCCCTGCCGGCCGATGCCTGAGCTGAGCAGGTTCTATGGCATCACCATCAGGATGTACTTCCGCGAGCACGATCCTCCTCACTTCCATGCGGAGTACGGCGGCTCGCAGGTGCTGGTTCGCATAGAGGATCTCGCCATGCTGGGCGGACGCCTGCCGCCTCGAGCGCGTGGCCTGGTTGTCGAATGGGCTTCGCAGCATCACGACGAGCTGCGCAAGGCGTGGGAGCGAGCCAGACGCCACGAAGACCCCGGCACGATCGCCCCGCTGGCATAGCGACATGCGTATCATGCCGCTCAAGCCGCGCGACGCTTGCCTTGCCGCCACCGATCCGCGCGGCGGGTATTGAGTGCCGTCTGCGACGATGTCCACGTCCCCCATCGTCGTGCTGACCATCTGGACGGCGCTCTTCCTCTACGCAGCGGGCGAGTACGGACGAGCGCTTCGGCCGCCCGCAGCCTGGGCGCGCCCGCTCTGGCTGCTCGGTGCGCTGGCCTACCTCGGGCACGTCGCCGCCGCCTTCGGCGTTCACCACGACTGGAGCCACGCCGCCGCGTATGCCTACACCGCGGCGCAGACCGACGCGTACTTCGGCCTGAACTGGGGCGGCGGGCTCTGGGTGAATTACGCCTTCACCGCCGTCTGGGTGGCGGAGGGGCTCTGGTGGCAGCTCGCGCCCGCCCACTACGCGCGGCGCCCGCCCGTCCTGACGACGGCCGTCCGCGCCGTCTTCGTGTTCATGATCGCCAACGGCGCGGTGGTCTTCGTGGAAGGGCCGCGGCGTCTGATCGGGGTGGGCGTTCTGGCAGCGCTGATCGGGATCTGGTGGAAAGGCCGGCGGGCAGGCGCCTGACGGGCGGGCGCCGTTGCGCGAGTGCGACACTCTGAGCGATGCGCGAGTTCAACACGGCCGGTCCCATCATCCCGTCTCGCGGCGGAAGACCTTCTCATCCCAGGACTTTCCGCCACGATCGAACACTACCAGGCGCGGGTAATCGTCCGGATACGCCGCGCTCAGACGTCCGTGGATGACGGCCAGCTCGGACCGCGCCCGGCTGACGGCGACGCTCTGGCAACAACGACGGGTCGAGATGGCGATACGCTCGGCCCTGGGGGCGAGCCCGCGCGCGCTCGGACGCCCGGTAGCCGGGCGAGGGCTGCGGATCGCGGCAGCCGGAGTGGTCGCGGGCCTCGCCGCGACCGCCTTGGGAGCGCGCGCCCTGGCCGCCGTGCTGTTCGGCATCGCGCCGCTCGACCCGGTCACGCTGGCGACGGTCGCCGGCGGGCTGACGCTCCTGGCGCTGGTCGCCTGCTGGATTCCCGCCCGACAGGCGGCGTCCACCGATCCCTCAGAGGCCCTTCGAACTGGCGGGTGATCCTGCCGACCTACTGCAACTCACTCGCTCGCGCCTCTCTACCCCACGCCCTGGGCACTTGCTTGCTCCGGCACACAGAGACAAAGACTCACCGTCCCCTCGACTACGGCGCGGAGGGCATCCTGGTCGGTGCGCCGGCCGACGAGCGACGGGCGACGGCGCGGTAGGGAACCGCCTTGCACGTTCCGGCAGCGACGGCCGGCATCTGATCCCAGGTCCGGCCGTCCAACGTCCGGCCCGTGCGCTTCTTGAACACCCCTCCCCACTGCTTGAAGAAGAAGGGGACTTCGCCTCGCACGCACGTATCGCGGATCGACCGGACCCATTCAACTTGCATCGGGCGGGCCCGCGGCCCCGACTCGCCGCCCGCGATCACCCAGTCGATCCCGGAAAGATCCAACCCCGGGATCGGACCCAGCAGCGGCTCGAGTGAGAGGAACTTCGTCCGAGCACCGGTTGCGGTCAGCGGTCCAAGCCGCTCCAGCCATTGCTCCGACTCGATGCTCACGCCGAGCCAGATGTTGGGTGTCCACCACAGCCGACTCTCGAGCGCTCTGACCCGCTCCGGCCGCTTCGTCAGTACCTGAAACGTGTGCTGGGAAACCTCGTTCATGGTTGCGAACACTGCCTCGATGAACGCAGCCGGCACGGAGGGCCATGGCCTGCAGTCGCTTCGCCATCCGCTCCGCGTAGCAGTGCGCGCAACCGGGGCTGACCTTGGAGCACCCGGTCACGGGATTCCACGTCGTCTCGGTCCATTCGATGCCGGATCGAGTTGCCATCCTACAACCTTGTCAGAAGGTGCCTCGCGATGCCCTTCGCCAAACCGATCGCCGTCGGACTCCCGACGCAGAACATGCACTCGAACAGTGGTGAATCTCGGGAGCTGACCAGGGCCGGGACGTGCTCAATGAGCTGCTTCCGTCCTCGTCCGCGCACTCTCCCAGTAGAGCTTGAACGGGAGGGATGCGATGTTCGGATTGCAACGGAGCTCGCGGGTTTCGGCAGCCGGCGCACTGCTTGTGGTCTTCGCCACCTGGGTGCCCGCGTACGGCCAGCAGAGCCAGGCGTCGCCGCCGGAACCGGAACCGGCAACGTCCGGCAAGATGCTGGAGTTGCAGTTCGGCGGTGGGTACCTCTTCCGGGAGGGCGACCTGGCGTACCTGCCGAGCATCGAGATGGGGGTCACCTGGTGGTGGCACGACTCGTGGGGGATCTCCGTGCGCCGCTCGATGACCGTCGGGGAGCACATGGCGTCGTACGACTACGGCGACGGCACGCGGACCGGCGGGCGCAACTTTCGCCACTGGACGGGGACGTTGCGCTACCGCCGCGCCCTGGACACGGGACTGGAGCTGAACGTCGGCGGCGGTCTGTCGACCGGCGTCTACGACCATCTCGTCTGGTATCGCGGCCCGCGGGTGAATCCGCGGCCGGAGAGCATGCCCCTCAGCCTGGGAGGCGTCCTGGGGGAGGTGCTTCTCGGCAAGCGGATCGCGCCACGTCTCGGCATCAAGGGCGGGATGGTCGCCTACCTGGTGCTCGACGAAACCGCGGCGGCCGTCCCCGTACTCTTCGGAACCGTGTCGTTCTAGGTGAGCCGCCGCGACATGCGCGAGACGCGGAGCTCGGCGAGGCTTCCGGGACCCCGCGCGCGGCGCCGCCTCACTCCGGCAGCGCCAGCGCGACGAGCTCGCTCGCCATGTCGTCCCAGCCGACGGTGGCGATGATGTACTGGCGGCCGTTCACCATGTAGGTCATCGGGGCGCCGGTCGTGCCGCCCGGCAGCTCGATCTCCCAGACCACCTCGCCGGTCGCCTTGTCGTAGGCGCGGAACATCTTGCCGCCGGGGCCGTTCCACCACTGCGGCAGCGAGGCGACACCGACGTTGCCCCCCTCGCCCAGGAAGACGAGCGACTTCGTGACCAGCACGGACGCCCGGCCGCCCTGTCCCAGCCAGGGCAGGTCGAGATCGCGCAGCGCCGGGTGGTCGCGCGGGCCGGGCCCGTTGGCCACCTGCCAGACGATGTCGCCGGCGTTGAGGTCGATGGCGGTCAAGCGGCCGTAGGGCGGCTTGAACATCGAAAGCCCGCGCGGTCCGATGAGCGGCGTGTACCGCTCGCGGACCAGGCGCATGTCGGTCCGCGGGTGCTCGGACGGGGTGAGGGCGACGACGTTCTGGCTGTAGGCGGACGGGACGTAGAGGATGCCGGTCTCGGGATCGAGGCCGGCGCCGCTCCAGCTCGCCCCGCCGGCCGTGCCGGGGCTGAAGATCGTGCCCTTCTTCGCCCCCGGACTCGGGTCGAGGACGATGGGCGCCGTGAACATCGGTCCCCAGACGTACTGGTCGAGGATCTCGATCGCCTCCTGCCGCAGCTCGGGCGTGAAGTCGATGAGGTCCTCCACCCGCACCCCCTGCAGCTCGAACGGGGGCGGCTTCGTGGGGAACGGCTGCGTCGGCGAGAGCTGCTCGCCCGGCACGTCCGACTGCGGCACGGGCCGTTCCTCGATGGGCCACACCGGCTCGCCCGTGGCCCGGTCGAAGACGTAGGTGAAGGCCTGCTTGCTCGGCTGGGCGACGGCCTTGATGGCCCGTCCGTCGACGGTGATGTCGGCCAGCACGGCCGACGATGCGAAGTCGTAGTCCCAGACGCCGTGGTGGATGGCCTGGAAGTGCCAGACCCGCTCGCCCGTCCGCGCATCGACGCAGACGAGGCTCTCGGCGAACAGATTGTCGCCGGGCCGATGCCCGCCGTAGTAGTCGTTGGTCGGCGTCGAGAGCGGCAGGAAGACGAGACCCAGCTCCTCGTCGCCGGTGGGGTGCGCCCACATGTTCGTGTTGCCGCTGTACTCCCACGACACGCGATCGTCCACCGGGTCGGGGCCCCACGTCTCG
>JAPOWL010000387.1 GCA_026707615.1 Acidobacteriota bacterium
GCCGCCTCGACGTAGGTGACGTCGTTCATCAGGTTGAGGGCCTGGAGCGGCGTGTTGGTCCGGCTGAGGCGGACGATGCACGTCTCGCGCGTCGAGGAGTCGAAGGCCAGCATCGACGGCGGCGCGAGCGTCCGCTTCCAGTAGGTGTACAGGCTGCGGCGGTAGAGGTCGTCACCGGTGGACTGCCGGTAGTCCTGGCTGCTCTGCTCCTCCCACAGGCCCTCGGGCTGGTACGGCCGGACCGACGGCCCGCCGAGCCGGGGCGCGAGCAGGTCGGCGATCGAGAGCGCCTGGTCGCGGATCATCTGCGCCGTCATGCGCTGGCGCGGGCCGCGCGCGAGGAGGCGGTTCTCCGGATCCTCCTCGAGGGCCTCCGGCGTGAGGTTCGACGCCTGGCGGTAGGTGGAGCTGGTCACGATGGCCCGCTGCATCGCCTTGACGTCCCAGCCGGACTCGACGAACGTCGTCGCCAGCCAGTCCAGGAGCTCCGGGTGGCTGGGGTACTCCCCCTGCAGCCCGAAGTTCTCCGACGTCTTGACCAGGCCGGTCCCGAAGTACATCTGCCAGAAGCGGTTCACCGCCACGCGGGCGGTCAGCGGATGGTCGGGCTGGACGAGCCAGCGCGCGAACCCCAGGCGATCGTTCGGCGCATCGTCCGGCATCGGGGGCAGCACCGCCGGCACGCCGGGATCCACCCGCTCGCCCGGCACGTCGTAGGCGCCGCGGATGAGCCGGAACGTGTCGCGCCGGGGCTCCATCTCCTCCATCACCATGACGGTGGGGAAGCTCTGCCACAGCGCCTCGCGCTCGCGCTCGAGGTCCTTGACGCCCTGCCACGCGTCCCGCACTTCCGGCGCCGCGTACTGGTCGAGGAAGGCGAGCCGCAGCTTCTCGGACTGCCCGGCCGTGCGGCTGGCCGGCGCGATCCGGGCGATCTCGGTCAGCGTCTCCCCGGTCGCCACCACGGCCGCCTGCTCCGGCGTCAGGGCCTCCATGTAGATGCGCACGTCATCGATCATTCCCTGGAAACGGGGCATCGAATCGGTGGCGCCGGAGTCCTCCGGCGGGGGGCCGCTGGCCCCGATGCGCAGGGGCTCCCGCGTCCGCATCGGGTTGTTGATGCCGTCGAGCAGCGGGTTGATCTCCCGCGCCGCGCCGTTGACGTAGAGCCGGAAGCTCTCCGGCACCCGCTGGCCGTCGTAGGTCACCAGCACGTGCTGCCATTCGTTCAGCGGCAGCGTGTCGACGGACTCGATCCGCAGCCCGTCGTCCGCGTAGCGCTGCGACAGGTTGACCTCCAGCTTCCCGTCCAGCAGGTACAGGCCCCAGCCCTGCTCGCCCTGGTCGCCGGCCAGCGCGCGCGACACGATGACGCCGTCGGCCGCGGTGGGATAGATCCAGGCGGCCAGGGTGAACGGCTCGGCGTAGGTGAAGTTGGCGATGTCGCCGGCGTTGATGAAGCGCTGGCCGTCGAAGCTCATCGCCTCGCCCACCCGGCCGGGGGCGAAGCGCGGCAGGCCGTCCTCCAGCGTCACGTTGACCGGGAACTCGTAGGTCACCGGCCGCCGGGGGGCCCGCAGGTGGGAGGTCACGCCCTGGTGGGGGACCACCGGCTCGGGGCTGTAGTTGCCGCCGATGTCGCCGTCGAGCGGGTGATGGACCAGGAGCTTGTCGCGCAGGACCCAGTCGATGGGCCAGGCGTCGCGCAGCGAGCGCTCCCACTCGGCCCGCGCGTCGGCCGCGTCGGCCTCGAGGCCCTCGAACACCTCCCGCGCCTTGTCGATCCTCTCGTCCAGCTCGGCCAACTGGTCGAAGTCCGCGTCGGTCGGCGCGGTGACCAGCGGCGGCGAGTTGAAGTACTTGAACGCCTTCGCGCCGAGGTCGCGCAGGTTGCCGCGCTCGGAGATGTTGTTGAAGTAGGCGTAGATCTCGTAGAACTCCTTCTGCGAGACCGGGTCGAACTTGTGGTCGTGGCAGCGCGCGCAGCCGAGCGTCAGGCCCATCCACACCGTGCCCGTCGTCGACACGCGATCGACCACGTTCTCGACCAGGAACTCCTCGGGGACGATGCCGCCCTCGCCGTTCTGGCTGTGGTTGCGGTTGAAGGCGGTGGCGATGCGCTGATCGAGCGTGGCCTCGGGGAGCATGTCGCCGGCGATCTGCTCGATCGTGAACTGGTCGAACGGCATGTTCTCGTTGTAGGCGTCGATCACCCAGTCGCGGTAGCGCCACATCTGCCGCGGGGCGTCGGTCTGATACCCGCTGGAGTCGGCGTAGCGGGCGCCGTCCAGCCACTCGGCGGCCATCCGCTCGCCGTAGCCCTGCGACTCGAGCATGCGGTCGACGTGCCGCTCGTAGGCGTCGGGCGAATCGTCGTTGAGGACCGCGGCGATGTCGCCCGCCCTCGGCGGGAGCCCGGTCAGGTCGAACGTGACGCGGCGGATCAGCGTGAGCAGGTCGGCCTCGGGGGCCGGCTCCCTGGCTTCCGCCTCGAGCCGCGCCTTGACGAAATTGTCGATCGGGTTGCGGACCCACTCGGCGCCGGCCACCGGCGGCACGGCCGGCCGCTCGGGCGGGATGAACGCCCAGTGCGACTGCCACTCGGCCCCCTGGTCGATCCAGAGGCGCAGCGTCTCGATCTCGTCCGGATCGAGGGCGTCCTCGTCGGTGCCCGGCATGACCGGGGTGTTGAGGCCCAGCCGGTAGGGCATCCGCACGCGGGCGTCGTCGGCGCTCACGCGGTGGATCAGCAGGCTGTCGGCGGCGTTCCCGGGAACGATGACCGGGCCGCCGAACGTGCCGCGATCGGAGAAGGGTCCTTCCGCCACGTCCAGGCGCAGGCCGCGCTGCCGCGCCTCCGCGTCCGGCCCGTGGCAGGTGAAGCAGTTCTCGGAGAGGATCGGCCGCACCTCGCGCGCGAAGTCGATCGTCCGCTCGGGCAGGGCCGGCACGTCGGCCGCCGCGAGCTCGTCACCCCACTCGGCCCCGCCGTCGATCCACTGGCGGACGAGGTCGATCTGCTCGTCGCTCAGCGGCAGACCGGCCGGCGGCATTCTCCGGATGGGGTCCTCGGTGGTCAGCCGCTCGTACAGCAGGCTGGCTTCCGCGTCGCCCGGCACGACGAGCCGTTCGAGGAACTCGTCGGTGTCGAACCGCAGGTCGGCCTGCCGGATGGCGTCGTTGGGCCCGTGGCAGACCAGGCACGACTCGGCCAGGATCGGCCGGATGTCGCGGTGGAACTCGACCGGCCCCGCCTCCTGCGCGGCCGCGACGGCGACCGCTCCGGACCCGAACCCGCCCAGCGCGACGGCGACGACGCCGAACGACGACAGCACGCGGCGTAGTGTCATCCTCTTGGCTCCCTCTTCGGGCGCACTATCCCTCAGGCGCATCCTAGAACCGCCGCCCGCGCCGTGCAAGTGCTATTTCCTGCGCCGGTGCGTGGTGCGGTCCCGCGCGTCGAGCTCGATGCCAGGCACCAGGACGCGGATCCGCTCCTCGGCCCACTCGAGCTCCGTGTCCGTGCCGTGATCGTAGGTCTCGCCGCGCGCCAGGCGCTTGCGGGCCGACAGGATCCAGTGCCTGATGTGCCGTTCCCGCTCACTCTCGGGCATCGTAGAGCACGCGGCCGTGCCTGCAGGCGTCATGAGTGACGAACAGGGAGTCGTGGCGCGTGCGCTCGACGTCCTCCCGCCTTACGACCAGGATGTCCAGCGGCGGCGAATGCGGCGGGGTCGCCGACATCAGCTTCTGGGCCTCCCGCCGCGGCGTCGCCGTCTCCATGACGACGAGCAGGTCGAGGTCGCTCCGCTCGTTCATCGTGCCCGCGGCCGCCGAGCCGAACAGGATGATCTGCTCCGGACGCGCGGCGCGCACGATTGCGTCTACGACTTCACCAAGCTTCCTCTCGTCCGGCGTCCCGTCCTCGTTGATGCCCCACCAGCGTGGATCTGCGGCGTCGTAGGGTACGCGTGGCCGGCCGTTCATCCCGCTGCCCCTTGCCGTGTCGTCGCCAAGCCACGTCTGGACTGCTGGTCCTGTGGCGGGCGCCGCCCGTTGAAGATGCTGTTCGGGTTGGGGTACTGGCTGCTGGTGCTGGAGAGCCGGTATCGCCACGGGCTGTCGCCGCGGCCGTAGACCAGGCAGTGGAAGGTGACGCGGACCGTTCGGGTCAGGGAGTTCCGCGTGTCCCTCGCGGTCACCTCGTGTTGGCCGGAGACTCGGTGCATCCGGGAGCTGCCGCTGACGGGCGTCACGGTCACGGCGGCGGGCGAAACCTCGACGATGTCGAGCCCCTCGTACGCCTGGGGCAGCGCCGCATGCCGCTCCAGGCACATCGAGGACACCAGACGCTCGTCGACGCGGGTGGCTCGTTCGTAGGCGGCCGGACCGCCGAGGAACGCCAAGGCTTCCGCCAGAACGGAGGCGACCAGCAAGCCAGTCATCGTCGATTCCCTACGCTACCGGCCTCCACGATACACCATCGAGGGCCGCGCCTAAAGTGCTGAGCACCAGAGAGTTCGGGTGCTCGTACCGTGACGGCCCGAGACGAGCCGTTGGACTGCGGTGGCGGTAGGAGGCTGCGTCCGGGACGGAGCGCCGGAGGGCGAGGCCGTGACATCGGCGTGCTATTCTCCCCGCCCATGTCGGGCAGTGCGAACGACCGGGACCGGCTGCGCGAGCTGTTGCGGCGGGACGCCCTGCTTCGGCGCGACGTGAGCCTCAGCAGCGGCTCCGCGTCCGGCTTCTACTTCGACTGCAAGCGCGTCACGCTGACCGCCGAGGGCGCCCGCCTGACCGCGCGGGCGTTCGTCCGGGAGATCGAGCACTGGCCGGAGGCGGTCGAGGCCGTCGGCGGCATGGCCCACGGCGCCATCTCCATCGTCGGGTCCATCGTCGTCCTCGCGGAGCTGGGCGGGTTCTATGTTCGCGACACCCCCAAGAAGCACGGGTTGCTGCACCTGATCGAGAACCAGCCCCCGGCCGGGACCCGGGTGCTCGTCCTCGACGACGTGGTCACGAGCGGCGGATCGCTCCTCCGGGCCGCGGCGGCCGCGCGCGACGCGGGATGCAACGTCGTCGGTGCGATGGCCCTCGTCGACCGCGAGGCCGGCGGCGCGGAGCGGATTCGCGAGGAAGTCGGCCGCTACGTCCCGGTGTTCACGAAGAGCGAGTTCCCGACCGGCGCGTAGCTCTAGCTTCGCTGCTCCGACGGTCAGGACGTTCCCGCGGGAACGCAGCGGCCGGCGGGCGGCGCGGTGACGGTCCTGCGACTCGACGGGCAGCCGCTGCCTGGGGCGCCGGCGGCACCCGGACTACTCGACGTCGTAGATGTGCGGCGGGAACACCGTCTTGGTGTAGGCCACCCCCATGTCGGCCATCTCCGCGGCGGTCACGAAGACATCCCAGGCGTCGAACTCCAAGGTACGTGGAACCTCGACGAACGTGGTGTCCACCCCACGGTTGATATCGCAAATCCCGCGCTCGCGGTCGTCGGTCGTCGTGTCCCAGACGAGCTCACCGTTCGCGTAGAGCACGACGTCGACGTACAGCAGGCTCAGGTTGCTCCCGACGTACGAGCGCCCAGGCTCCGAGATGCAGGCGATGTTGAGCCAGCGCTCGTCGGGATAGACGCTCGGCTCCTCAGCCCCGTACAGGCCGATTCCCACCACGTAGGGCTGCCCCTGCTCGTCGTGGGTTGCGGCGCTAGGCCGATCGGCGAGTCTCGCCGTCCGCTTGTACTGCTCGTGCGTCACCCGGGAGATCTCCGTTGACTGGCCGCCGGCCATCCCGGGGGCCAGCAGGCCGACAACGGCGGTGGCGGGAATCAGTAGTCGCGTCAAGACTTCTCCTTGTCCAATCCGAACGTCCAGCCGGTAGAACAGGCCATCCCGACACCCACGCCGACGATCGCCCAGAACTCTGGCGTCATGCTCTCAGCCAGACACCCCTAGGGCCCCGCCTAAAGTACTGAGGAAAAGGAAGTTCAGGTCGTCGGGAAGCAGCGCCGTTCGACCCGGACTTGCGCCTGCCGTCTCTGCCGTGGGTCGCTATTCGGCAGCAGACGCAGCAGAACATTGGTGTCGAGGGCAATCACCGGACCGCGTACTTCGCCGCCGCACGGCGGCGAAGCGCCGCACGCACCTTCAAGTCCTCGAGCGAGCCGCCCTGGGCGTATTCTGCGAGCAGGCCCCGCAACGGGCGCGGCTCGGCCTCGACCCGGCTGACCCGCGGGCAGCCGTCCGATTCGAGCTCGAGCCCATCACCCGTCTCGATGTCCATACAGTCTCCAGAGCTCTTTCGGGATCGTGACCTGACCCTTGTTGGTGTCACGTCGGGCCTTGCCGAATCGAAGGGTGACCCAAATCGTATGGCATCCGTCCGTCAACGGCAAAGGGCGCGCCATAGCCGACTCGTGGCCGCGCGCGCTCCGGGCCTCCGTGTCTCCGGTCCGGTGACATGCTCGCAGCCTGGAGCCGCGCGGTATGATGGCGGGCCGGGCGGCGGCCGTCCGAGAGTCTGGGAGAAGACCGCCATGCAGCTCAGTGCCGCGGAGATCGCCGAGTTCAACGAGCGGGGCTACCTGTTCTTCCCGTCGCGCTTCTCGCCCGAGGAGGCGGCGGTGCTGCGGGCCGCGGCGGACGAGGTCTACGCGCTCGACCGCGAGGAGGTGTGGCGCGAGTCGAGCGGGGTGGCCCGCACGGCGTTCGCCGCGCACACCTACAACGACGCCTTCCGGCGGCTGGGGCGGCACCCGCGGCTCATCGAGCCCGTGATGCAGCTCGTCGACGGGCCGGTCTACATGCACCAGTACAAGGTGAACGCCAAGGCCGCGTTCGACGGCGAGGTCTGGCAGTGGCACCAGGACTTCGGCACGTGGCACCGCGACGACCGGATGCCGGAGCCGCGGGCGATGAACATCGCCGTCTTCCTCGACGAGGTGACCGCCGCCAACGGGCCGCTGCTGTTCATCCCGGGGAGCCACCGGCAGGGGGTGTTCGAGGCGGGGCACGACCTCGAGACGACGAGCTATCCGCTCTGGACGCTGGACCGGGCCACGGTGACGCGGCTGGCCGAGCGGGGCGGCCTGGTGGCGCCCACCGGCCCACCCGGGAGCATCATCGTCTTCGCGTCGACCCTGGTGCACGCCAGCCCCCCCAACATCAGCCCGTTCGGCCGCAGCATCGTGTACCTCTCGCTCTGCCACGTCGACAACCACATCCGCCGCTTCCAGCGCAAGGCGTGGATCGCCCACCGCGACTTCGCGCCCATCGAGCCGCTCGCGGACGACTGCCTGGCCGAGCTGGCCGGCGCCCGGGCCGGAGCCGGTACCGGGACCGCGGCCTGAGGGCGCGATGTTCCTCCACGAGCGGCTCCGCGCCCGCGCCGCGGCCGGCCGGCCGGTGCGGGTCGGCCTCATTGGGGCCGGCAAGTTCGGCTCGATGTTCCTGAGCCAGGCACCGACGACGGAAGGGCTGGAGATCCGCGTGATCGCCGACCTCGACCCCGACCGCGCCCGGGCGGCCTGCCGGGCCGTCGGCTGGAGCGACGCGCAGATCGCGGCCACGCGCTTCACCTACG
>JAPOWL010000195.1 GCA_026707615.1 Acidobacteriota bacterium
CAGCCGCCAGTAGACGCGCATCGCCAGCGCGTCCATGCCCATCAGAATGGGGAGCAGGAGGGCCGCGGCCTGCACCGGGCTGACGACCCTGGCCATCAGCGGCACGCCGACGATGGCGATGCCGCCGCCGAGACCGCCCTTGGCGATCCCGACGATGAGCACGGCGACCGTCGCCGCCGCGTAGAACCAGGGGTCGGCGATCAGCACGGGGCGGACGCTCGCCCCTTACGGCGCATCCGGCCCCGACGGAGGAAGGGCGAAGACGTAGAGCGCGTTCCCGCTCCGCGGATGGCGGACGTCACCCGCCAGCATGCGCGGCGCAAGGCGCGGGCTGCCGCCACCCAGCCCGGTCGAGACCGCGACGTACTGCCGGCCGCCGGCCCGGAAGGTGACGGGGAAGCCCTGGACCGAGGTCCCGAGCCGGGCGCGCCACAACTCGTCGCCCGTCTCGACGTCGAAGGCGCGGAAGCGCCGGTCGAGGTCGCCGGCGAAGGCGAGGCCGCCCGCGGTCGTGAGCACGCCGGTGAGGAAAGTGGCGCGCTGCTCGACGCTCCATACCTCCTCGAGGGTCTCCACGTCGAAGGCGGCGAGCTTGCCGAGGCGGCCGTCCGTGCCCGGCATCTCGTGGAACGGCCGCGAGCTCATCCCGACCCCGCCGGAGCCGAGCTCGAGCGCCACCTCCCGCACCGCCAGCTCCATGCAGGTCTGGGCGAGGGGCAGGACGAGCAGCCCCGCCTCCGGGTGGTAGCTCATCGGGTGCCAGTTCTTGCCCCCGGCGGTGCTCGGACAGGCCGGGACGAGCTCTTCGAACTCCGCGTCGACGATGTCCTGCCGGTACGTGACGGCGCCGGTCTCGGGATCGATCCGGTCGAACACGTTCTGGTAGACCGTCTCCTTGTGGCCGAGGAACTCGCCCGTCTCGCGGTCCAGCTTCCAGAGGATGCCGTGCTTTCCGGCGCTGAACACCGTCTTGCGCGTCCCGACGTCCACGAGCACCCGCTCGTAGACTTCATCGAGATCGAGCGTCTCCGCGGGAACGTGCTGGAAGTACCAGTCGAGGACGCCGGCTGCGGGGTCGATCGCCACCGTGGAGTTGGTGTAGAGCGCCGCGTCGCCCCCCGTCATGCCGCGGCTGATCGCGGCCCACGGCTTGGCCTGCGCCACCCCGAAGTAGACCCGGTCGAGGTCCGGGTCGTAGCTCCCGGTGATCCAGGTGTCGCCGCCGGCGCGCAGGTAGTCGGGGAGGTCGGCCCACGTGTTGCCGCCCGGCTCGTCGGAGCGCGCCGTCGTGTGGAAGCGCCAGCGCTGCTCGCCCGTCGCCGGGTCGTAGCCGCTGATGAAGCACGACTGGCGGGTGAAGCGGTCGCAGCCGCTGAGGCCCTGCACGAGCGTCCCGCCGGCGACGAGCGGCCCGCTCGTGTTGCGGAAGCCCTCGGCGTGGTCGGCGATGGTCCGCTGCCAGACCTGCTCGCCGGTGCGGGCGTCGAGCGCGACGAGGCGCGCGTCCGGCGTGGCCAGGAAGAGCCGCTCCCCGTAGATGGCGAGGTTGCGGCTCGTCCCGGAGTAGCCGGGAGTGTCGACCGCGACCCGGTGCTCCCAGATCAGATCGCCGGTCACCGCGTCGAGCGCCTGTACGACGGGACCGATTCCGGTCACGTAGAGCACGCCGTCGTGTGCGATCGGCGAGGGGGCGTTCCAGCCTCCCTCGGGCAGGGCCCAGACCCAGGCCAGCTCCAGATCGGCGACGTTGCGGCGGTCGATGTCCGCCAGCCGGCTGTGGCTCCACGCCTGGTAGTTGCCCCGGATCATCAGCCAGTCGTCCGGGTCGGGGTCGCGCAGCATCGCGTCGGTGACGGGCCGGTAGCCGTCGACCGAACCGGCCGCGGTGACTCCGGTCTCCACCGCGGGCGCTGCCGCGACCGGAGCCGGCGCGGGAGGCGAGGTCGGCGCAGCGGGCGAGGCCTCCGCCGCGTTCGGGCTCGATGCCTCTCCGGCATCCGCCGCGGCGGGCGCCGGGCCGCCGGCCACCGAGGCAAGGGTTGCCGCCGTGCCCGCGTCGAGCGGGGTCTCCCCCGCAGCCGCGCCGTTGGCCCGGAGAAGGTAGGCCACGATGTCGACGTAGGCCTCGTCGCCGAGCGCCCCCGGCCTCTCGGGTGGCATCGACAGGCGGATCCGGTCGAACAGGTCCCGCGTCGTGAGGTCGCCCCAGAACTGCAGGAAACTCGCTCCCGCCAGCGGCGGAGCCTCGAAGCTCCCCTGCAGGTTCGCCTGGTGGCAGGTGGCGCAGTCTCGCGCGTAGGCAGCGCTTCCCGCCTCCGCCTGCGCCTCCGTGTAGACGCCCGCCGGTATGGGCTGCCCCGCTGCCGCCGGGGCCAGCACGCCGCCGCCGAGGGCAGCGGCGACGGCCACCGCAAAGCCTGCGCGCCGCTTCCGGCGGTGGCATGGTCTGGTCATGAAGTCATCCACCGTTTTTCCACGATTGGCTGGGTAGCGCGACCCACGGGTTCAAGGGAAGGTCGCAGGCGTGCACGAGGCAGGCGACGCGGGGCGCGGCCAACCCTGACGGCCGCGCCCCCCAAGCTCTGACCTTCGGGTCAGGCGAAGGCCTGCGTCACGGCTGCCCCGCGGCGGCGCGCTCCTCGTCGCGACGGTGGCCGCCGAGGATGCCGGGCATGCTGTAGTTGCCTTCGTGGCAGGCGTACTCGTACATCGGCTCCTCGCTGCGCTGCATCGGGATCGACGCGGTCCACGGCTGGCTCCAGGTGTTCGGCGCATTGACCGTGAACGTGTAGTCCAGGGTGGTGTCGTCGACGCGCGTCAAGCGCTCGACCAGCGTCATTTCGGGTGTCGTCCCCCGCCAGCGACGCTCCCCACTGAAGTTCGTGGTTTCGACGACCAGCGTGTCGCCCTCCCAGTAGCCCCGCGACTCGCCCGACCATTGCCGCATGTCGGCCGGCAACGTGGGGCGGCCGTCGAGCGGCACGATCCGCACCGTGTGCACCATCTCGGTCACGAACGCGACATGGTCCGGGGTCTGGAACACCTGCAGGATCTGGTTGTAGCCGCCGGGCGTGATCGGCGGGCCGGCGTTGAACCCGAGGATGCAGCGGTCGTAGGGCGTCCGGTCGGTGTAGGAGTCCGCCGGGTGCTCCGCCAGGTAGGCGCGGCGCGCCGCCGTGCGCTCCGCCCCTTCCGCCGTCATCTCGGGCAGCCGCCCGTTGGGCGGGTCGACGATCAGCGAGGTGCGCCGCGTGGCAACCGTGTTGGTCCCCTGGTCCAGCCAGAAGTTGTTGTAGAAGCCCGGCGCGCCGTCCTCGCCCCGGTCGACGCTCTCGGTCGCCGTGGTGCGACGGGCCGCCCGGTTCAGCAGCTCCTCGTTGCGGTTGACGACCTCCTGCTCGCGGCGGGCCGCCTCTTCCTCGCTCAGGAACTCCTGATCCGCCAGCTCCTCGGGCCGTTCGAGCGGCGTAATCGTGCGGAAGTCCCAGGGACCCTGGATATCGGGATCCCCCCACGCAGTGCGGGCGGAGCTCTGGGCCGCGGCAGGCGCGGCCAGCAGCGCGACGACGACCACCGCCACCGCGGCGGCACCCAACGACGGGATCGGACGATTACGCATCTTCGTACCCCCTTCGAAATCTCCGTTGCCCCGCGGGAGACTCGCGACGTGCCCGTTGCCGCCATCCTACTACCTTTCGACTGCCCCGATTGCCCCGCCCGACCGTTTCGGTCGCCGCCCGTCCGCAAGGACTCCGTCGGCCGCGGCCGACGCCCGGCCGGCGGTACCCGCGGCTGCCCGGCCCGGCCGGAGTCGGCGCCTCCCGACCGCGTGCCGTCCGCGGCTCGATTCGCGCGGGCGTTGGAGACGTCGGTCCCGGGGGCCGAGGGCCGCTCACGACCTGCAAGGACGCTTGAAGACCGCAGGGGATCCACGGTACCGTGCCTGTGGGCCGCCCTCGCGCGGCGCGGCCTTCAGGAGTCCGCGGTCGCGCAGGGGCCGAGCGGGCGAGACAGCGTTCGGAACAACCCGCGCCGGCGGGCGGCCTGAACCCGCGCTACACGCCGGGACTGACCGTCGATGCCGCCGGGGCGGCGGGAGGGAGCGCACGATGAGGCGACGGGACGCGTGCGGCACGCGCATGGGCCGCCGGGAGGCGATGCGGATGCTGGCCGGCGGCGCCGCGGCGGCCGCGGGTGCGGTGGTCGCAGGCGGCCGGATCGCGGCGGCGGGTGTCGCGCCGCCGGAGGGAGCGGTCGCCGCGGCGCCGCAGCAGGCTGCCGCCCCGGTTGCGTTTCCCGAGGGGGCCATCGTGCGCACCGTCCTCGCGGACGTCGACCCGCACGAGCTCGGCGGCGGCGCCACCCTGTTCCACGAGCACCTGTCGTTCCAGTACAGCAGCCCCCCGCCCGAGCCTCGACGGCCGGGCACGCCGGAGCCGGAGCCGCCTACCAACGACGAGATGGTCGACCTACTGGTGGAGGAGCTGCGGATGGCGGCCTTCGACGGCGTGAGCTGCATCGTCGACTCGTCGATCGGGCCGCGCACGCCGCAGCAACTCGCCAACCTCACCGCGATGGCGACCCGATCCGGCGTCCACGTGGTGGCCGGCGGCAGCTACTTCCTGCACGCGCGCTACCCGGAAGCCATCCGCGGGCTGTCGGAAGACGAGCTCGCCGACCTTCTGGTCGAGCAGGCGGAGCGCGAGCGGTGGGGCGCGCTCGGCGAGGTCGGGACCTCGTTCCCGGAGATGCACGACGACGAACGGCACATGCTGCGCGCCGTCAGCCAGGTGCACCGGCGGACGGGCCTGCCGATCTTCACCCACGTGCCGCACGAGAGCTGCCCGTCGTGCGCCCTCGAGCAGCTCGACATCTACGAGTCGCAGGGCGTCGACCTGGGCCACCTCTGCATCGGGCACCTCTCGACCATCGAGCGTGCGCACGACCCGGGCTGGACGACGCACCGGGAGATCGCGGGGCGGGGCGCGTTCATCGGCTTCGACACGGTCGGCCACCTGATGAGCGCGTCGTTCATCCCCGAGCGGGAGAAGGTGGACATGGTGCTGAGCGCCCTCGAGGCGGGGCTCGACGACCACATCCTGCTGGCGTCCGACTTCGCCAACCCGGTGCAGCTCAAGACCAACTGGGGCAACGGCTTCTCGACCGTCCTGGTGCAGTTCGTGCCGAAGCTGCGCTACTACGGGGTGCCCGACGCTACGATCCGCAAGATACTGGTCGACAACCCGCGGCGGTGGCTGGCCCACGTACCGGCCGGCGCGTAGGATTCGATCGCGGCGGCGCGCGTCATCGGCGGGCGGGAGACGATGCGCCGTAGCCATCCGGAGGAGACAACGGTGACTACCGGAAAGCGGTGGCTCGCGGCGGTAGCGGCCCTGTCGGCGGGAAGCCTCGGCGCGACCCTCGCCTTGTCGCCGGGGCCGGAAGCGGGTGCCGAACAGCTCGCGTCGCCCGAGGGGTGGGAGGTGCCGCGGACGCCGTGGGGCGCCCCCGACCTGCAGGGCATCTGGGACAGCAAGAGCACGACGCCGCTCGAGCGGCCGACGGAGCTCGCGGACCGGGAGTTCCTGTCGGACGAGGAGATCGCCGCGGTGGAGGCGGCGCGGGAGCGGCGCGCGCGCGAGGGGCGCGACGTGCGGGCCGAGCGCGGCACCGAGGCCGACGTCGAAGGGGCCTACAACAACATCTTCAGCACCTTCGTCGGGGTCGACTACAGCCGGACGCGCCGGTCGTCGCTGATCATGGATCCGCCCAGCGGCCGCCAGCCGCCGCGGACGTCGCTCGGGGCCGAGCGGCAGGCGGCGGCGCGCGCCGCCCGCGTGCGCCCGGCGAGGCCGGACCTACCCTACCCGGTCGACATCGGCCGCTCGTACGACAACCCGGAGGACGTGCGCGTCATCGAGCGCTGCCTCGGCGTCACGCTCCCGTGCATCGGCGGGCTCTGCGGCTTCAGCCGCATCGTGCAGAGCCCCGGCTGGGTCGGCATCTACTACGAGCAGGGCCACGGCGGCGGCGCCTACCGCTCCATCCCGCTCGACGGCCGCCCGCACCTCTCGTCCGACATCCGCCAGTGGCTCGGCGATTCGATCGGTCGCTGGGAGGGCGACACGCTAGTGGTCGACACGACGAACTTCACCGACCGGACCGACTTCCTGGGGTCGCGCGAGAACCTTCACCTCGTCGAGCGCTTCACGCGCATCGGGCCGGACCTGATGCAGTACCGGATCACGGTCGACGACCCCACCATCTGGACGCAGCCGTGGACGATCGAGCTCGCCCCGACGCTCCAGGACAACCGGCAGAACCTGATCTTCGAGGCGGCGTGTCACGAGGGGAACTACGCCCTGACCACGATGCTGGCGGGCGCGCGCCTGGAAGAAGCAGAAGCCGCGGCGGAGACCGGGCGCGACGGCGGACGGTGACCAGGAATCGTGAAGCACGCCAGCGCGGTCGCCGACGGCGGCGGGACGCGACGCCGGACGGTGACCGGGAGCCGGGGGGCTGCGGCCGACGAGGTCGCGGACGGCGCGGAGAGGCGGGCGGTGCAGAACGTGGCCGCCGATCGGCCCCCGGAGAAGGAGAGCAGCCAATGAGCAGACTGACGGTGTGCGCGGCCGCGGCGGCGATTGCCCTCGTGGCAGCCCTCGCCACGCCGCCGGCGGCGGCGCATCACGCCTTCTCGGCGGAGTTCGACGCCCGGCAGCCGGTCCACTTCGAGGGGACGGTGGTCCGCGTGGAGTGGATCAACCCGCACGCGTGGATCCACGTCGACGTGACGGCCGAGGACGGCGCGACGGAGCGCTGGATGATCGAGGGCGGGAACCCCCACAACCTGTTCCGCCGCGGCGTGCGCCGTGACGTCCTGCAGCCGGGCATGGTGATCGTCGTCGACGGCTACCGGGCCAAGGACGGCTCGCGCCGCGCCAACGGGCGCGACCTGACGCTGCCCGACGGCCGCACCCTCTTCGTCGGCTCGTCCGGCACGGGCGCGCCCCGGGACGGCCGCGATCCCTTCGAGCCGGCGGAGCCCCGGTAGGAGTCTGCGCCGCCGACCGCGTGATGCAGCTTGCTGCTGCCCGTCCAGACTCCCCGCGCGGACCGCAAGGTCGGACCACGCCCCCCGTCCGGCCACGAGGCTCTCGCGGGCCGGGCCCCGCCGGGACGGATTGGCTGACCCCCGAATACGAAACGCAAGCCGAGCTTCTTCGTAGTGCGAGGTAGACCAGTGCAGGAGCGAACGACCCGCGTGATGCGCGCCGCGACCGTGGCGGCCTTCGTTGCCGTGGCCGCCGCCGCTGCGGTGCGCGAGACGGCCTCGATTGAGCAACCGGCGCGCGCTGCGGAGGCGGCGGGCGCTGCGGAGGCGGCCGCGGCTACCGGGCCGGCGGCCGGCGCCACGGCGGCGGGGGCCAGGAGCGCCCCGGCCCGGTCCGTCGCAGCCCAGCCCGCCGCCGCGATTCCCCGCCTGGACGGCACCGGGCACCCCGACCTGCAGGGCGTCTGGCAGGCCATGCGCGAAGTGGAC
>JAPOWL010000474.1 GCA_026707615.1 Acidobacteriota bacterium
GCATCGACATCCGGACCCACGAGGTGACCTACCACGCGCTGCCGATCAACGGGAACCCGTACTTCGTCGTCGTCGACAAGGACCACAACGTTTGGGCGAACCTGCTGAGCGACGACCGGGTGGTGAAGCTCGATCCGGCGACGGGCGAGTGGACGATCTACCAGTTGCCGAGCATCGGGTGCGAGACGCGCAACATCGCCGTCGACGACATCCGGGGCGACATCTGGGTCCCGTGCGCCCGGACGAGCCGGGTCGCGCGCCTGCAGTTCCGGACCCCGGCGGAGGTGGAGCTCCCTGGCGCCCCGTAGTCCGGCATCGACCCTGTGCGTGGCTGTCGTGCTGGCGGCCGGTGCTGCGATCGGTTGCGGCGGCGGGGCCGCCGATCCGCCGGCCGCGGTTGCCGAGCCGGCGGCGGACCCGCCCGTGCCGTCCGGACCTCCCTGGTTCGTCGACCGCGCGGGAGAGTCCGGGCTCGACTTCGTGCACGTCACCGGCCACGCGGGCGAGTTCCACCAGCCGGAGATCATGGGCCCCGGGGCGGGGCTCCTGGACTACGACAACGACGGCGACCTCGACGTCTACCTGGTGCAGAGCGGCTACCTCGAGGGCACCGGGACGCCGCCGCCGGCGGACGCGGCGGACCTCCGCGGCCGCCTCTACCGCAACGACCTCGAGGTGGCGCCGGACGGGTCGCGCACGCTTCGCTTCACCGACGTCACGGCCGAGAGCGGCATCGACGCGCGAGCCTACGGCATGGGGGTGGCGGCGGGGGACTACGACAACGACGGCTGCGTCGATCTCTACCTGACGCACTACGGACCCAACCAGCTCTACCGCAACGACTGCGACGGGACGTTCACGGACGTGTCGCGCGCGAGCGGGACCGCCGACCCGGCCTGGACCGTGCCGGCATCGTTCGTCGACGTCGACCGGGACGGCCGGCTCGACCTCTTCGTCGGCAACTACCTGGTCTACGACCCGGAGCGGCGCGTCACGTGCGCCAGCGAGTCGGGGCTTCCCGACTACTGCCCGCCGGAGCGCTACCGCGCCGCGCCCGACCGGCTCTACCGCAACCGGGGAGACGGCACCTTCGCCGACGTCACCGTCGACCGGGGCCTGGCCGGGGCGTTCGGGCCGGCGCTCGGCGTGGCGACGGCCGACTTCGACGGCGACGGCTGGATCGACGTGTTCGTCGCCAACGACCAGCAGGAGAACCAGCTCTGGCTGAACCGCGGCGGCGAGCGCTTCGAGGACGTGGGCCTGATGTCGGGCACGGCGCTCGGCGCGTCGGGGGCCCTCAAGGCCGACATGGGGGTCGACGCCGGCGACTTCGACAACGACGGCGACGAAGACCTCTTCATGACCGACCTGACGACCCAGGGCAGCACCTTCTACGTGAACGACGGATCGGCGAGCTTCGAGGAGCAGAGCGCGCGGGCGGGGATCCGCGTCGTCAGCCTGCCCTACACCGGCTTCGGCGCCGGCTGGTTCGACTACGACAACGACGGCTGGCTGGACCTGCTGGCCGTCAACGGTCTCGTGACGCAGAACCTCGACGCGCTCGGCCCCGACAACCCCTTCCCGCTGCAGCAGCCCAACCAGTTGCTGCGCAACCTCGGCGACGGCCGCTTCGAGGACGTCACGTCGCGGGCCGGCCCGGCGCTCGCGCTTTCCGAGGTGAGCCGCGGCGCCGCGTTCGGCGACGTCGACAACGACGGCGACACCGACGTCGTGGTGGCCAACGCCGAGGGCCCCGTCCGCCTGCTGGTCAACGAGGTGGGGAACGAGCGCTCCTGGCTGGGGTTGCGGCTGGTTGGCGACCCATCGGGCGGCCCGCGCGGCGAAAGGGGAGGGGGCCGGAGCGGGATCCGGGATATGCCGGGCGCGCGGGTGGAAATCGTGCGCGGCGGCGCACCGACGCTGTGGCGCCGGGCCCGGGCCGACGGGAGCTACGCCTCGGCGAACGACCCGCGGGTGCTCGCGGGCCTCGGAGACGACGCCGCGGCGCCGACCCTCATACGCGTCACGTGGCCGGGTGGCACCGTCGAGGAGTGGACCGACGTGCCCCTCGGTCGCTACACGACGCTGACCGAAGGCATGGGCCGCTCGCGCTGAACGGCGGAGGCGGCACCTGCCGGCCGGGTCCGGCGCAGTACTTGCGCGGCGTTCGACGGCGCGAGGACCGGCATGATGCGGCGCGGGGCGGCGGCCGGAAGGTCGCGGTGACGGAGCGCCAAGAGGGGAGCGAGGGTGCCATGGGTGGAACGCGAATGCTGGTGGTCACGATTGCGTTGACGCTTGCTGCGCCGGCGGCGGCGCAGATGCCCGTGGACATCTACGACACCGCCACTGGCGCGGAGAGGCTTGGGACCGTAGCCCTGATGGATGAGGTTGGCGGCGGCGTGCGGTTCACGCCGGACCTCGCCGGTGTGCTCCCGACCGGCGAGCACGGCTTCCACGTTCATGTGAATCCCGACTGCGGGATGGGCGGGCAGGCCGCCGGTGGGCACTACGACCCCGGAAACACCGGACGGCATGAAGGGCCCGCAGGGGGCGGACACCTGGGCGACCTGCCGCGGCTGACCTCGAATGCGGGGCGCGTGGTCACCCCGGTCGTCGCACCCCGGCTGTCGACCGCCGACCTGGTCGGCCGCGCTCTGGTCATCCACGAGGGCGGCGACAATTACTCCGACTCGCCGGCGCCGCTGGGCGGGGGAGGGGCGCGGCTGGCGTGCGGCGTGGTGCCTGCATCGGTGCCCGGCATGCCGCCGGCCGCCATCCTGGCCCTGCTGGCGCTCCTGCTTGCGGCCGGAGCACTGGCCCGGCGTCGCGCGCTGCTTCCTTCCTGACCGCGCAGTCCGGCAGGGCGACGACGTCTGCCCTGGCGGTTCGCAGTTCCGGTCAGGCCCCTCGTGTCCCGGTCGGCGAGAGCCCCTTCACAGGCCGAGCGGACAGCTGGCTCGAAGCAGGTTCGACCATCGGGGAAACTACAATGCCCGTTGGCGGCGGAGTTGCCTCCAAGGGAGCTGATCCATGAAGAGATGCGTGAGCGCGCTGGCAATGGTGGCGGCCGTCCTGGCGGCGAGCGGCCTGGCCGCCACCGCGTGGGCCCAGGAGCACGACGTGATCTACGCGGAGGTGGTCGACGAGGGTGGCCGGCCGGTGACCGACCTCCGCCCGGAGGAGTTCCGGGTCACCGAGGAAGGACGGGTCCTGGAGGTCGTCGCGGCGCAACTCGGCACGGCGCCGATGCGGGTGGCGCTGCTCGTGGACAACGGCGTGATCATCGGCCGCAGGCAGGCGATGGGCCCGCTCCGCGACGGCGTGGCCGGCTTCCTCGAGACGCTGTCGCCGGAGCACCCCGTCAGCCTCTCGACGATCGGCGGGCACATCGGATGGCGCGTCGACTTCACTACCGACCGGGCGGAGCTCGTGGCGTCGGCCGGGGAGATGCACAGCGATTCCGGAAGTGTCCGCTTCCTCGACGGCATCCGCGAGACGTGGGACCGGCGCTTCGACGGCGACGAGGCGTGGCCGGTGTTCGTCGCGATTCTCACGGACGCGAACGAGACCAGCGCGTTCATGAACGAGAACCGATTCAACGGCTTCGTCGCCGACCTGCGGGCCGCCGGCGTCATGGTCCACGCGGTCCTCTGGACCTCCCGTGCCCGGCGGACCACGGCCTCGCTGGTCTCGACCGGCCTCGCGCTCAACCTGGTCCACAACACGGGAGGGCGCTACGTCGCGATCGCCACCGCCACGGCGTACGGCCAGGCGCTGCGGCAACTCGCCGCCGACATGACCGCCCACCACCGCGCCGTCTCGAAACGGTACCGCGTGGACTACGAGGCTCCCGACGAGCCGGGCACCCGCATCTCGGTGAGCGTGCTGCGTCCCGGTCTCCAGGTGCGGCTGCACGGCAACCGGCGCATCGATCCGTAGGCGAACAGCCGGCATGGCCGATCCCGACGCTTCCGGCTTCCGGGCACACGGCGTGTTGAGCGCCGATTCGTCGCCGGCGGTCGAACGGTTGCAGATCGACGCCTGGCGGCGGATGTCCCCCGTCCACAAGGCCCGCACCGTCGATGCGTTGACGCGAACCGCCCACCTACTCGCGCTTGCCGGCATCCGCAAGCGGCATCCGGGCGCTTCCGAGCGGGAGTGTTTCCTGCGCCTCGCCGTCCTCAAGCTGGGCAGCGAAGCCGTGAGGCGCGTGTACCCGGATGCCGCGGCGGTGCTTGAGCGCTCGGCGTGATTCTCGATCCGTTCCAGGTGGCGCTGTCGGTGGCGGACGCCCTCGAACTATGCGGCCTGCCTTACGTTGTGGGGGGATCGCTCGCCAGCTCCGTGAGCGGGGAGCCCCGCTCGACGCTGGACATCGACTTGGTCGTGGCCATGACCGAGGCAGATGTGGAGCCGTTCCTTGCTGCGCTCGGGGGGAGCTTCCACGCGGACGACCATGCTCTGCGACGGGCCGTCCGTCAGCGGTCGAGTGTCAACCTGTTCCACCGCACCACAGCCACCAAGGTGGACCTGTTCATCGCGGGAGGTTCGCCCCTCGACCGCCAGGCGATGCGGCGACGAGTGCGACTGCGAGTCGCCTCGGATCCGGACCGCTTCCTCTACGTCTATACGCCCGAGGACATACTTCTGCAGAAGCTGCGGTGGTTCCGCCTGGGCGGGGAGGTGTCCGATCGTCAGTGGCGGGACATCCTCGGGATCGTGCTGGTACAGGCGCAACGGCTGGACGAGAAGTATCTGCGGGACGGCGCACACCTGCTGGACGTCACGGATCTGCTCGAGCGCGCGCTCCAGGCCGGTTCGTGAGCGGAAGAACGGCCGCCCGTTCGCTGCTACTCGCCCTCCGGCAGCGCGAAGACGTACAGCCCGTTTCCGGTCTGGGCCTGGTAGATCTCCGGGCTGAGCACCCCGCTCAGGCCGCGGAAGATGCCGAGTCCGGCGGGGACCGCGACGTACTGCCGGCCGCCCGCCTCGTACGTGATCGGGAATCCCTGGGCGGCGTGGCCGAGGCGCGTCTCCCAGAGGACGTCGCCGGTGCGGACGTCGAGGGCGCGGAAATAGCGGTCGACGTCGCCGACGAAGGCCAGGCCGGTGGCCGTCGTCAGTACCGAGGTCAGGAAGATGGCGCGCTGCTCGCGGCTCCAGACCTCCTCCATCGTGCGGACGTCGAACGCCGCGAGCCGGCCCAGCATGCCGTTCGTCCCCGGCATCTCGTGCAGCTCGACCGAGGCGCCGACGCCCCCGCCCCCTTCGATCAGCTCGACGTCGCGGCCGGTGAGGGTCATGCACACTTGGTGCAGCGGGAACACGAGCACGCCCGCCTCCGGGCTGTAGGCCGACGCCTGCCAGTTGTGGCCGCCGAAGAGGCCGGGGCAGGCGTCCACCGGGTCGTCGATGCCGGCGTCGCGGATGTCCTGGCGGTAGGTCAGGCGCCCCGTCTCGCGGTCGATCGACTCGAAGACGTCCTGGGGCAGCATCTCGGTCAGGGCGACGAACGCTCCCGTGCGGCGGTCGAGCTTCCAGAGGATGGCGTCCTTGCCCGCGGTGAAGAGCCACCGCTCCTCGTCCACGTCGACCAGCACCCGCTCGAAGACGATGTCCATGTCGAGCGTCTCGCCCGGCACGTGCTGGAAGTACCAGGCGACCTGGCCGGTCGTCGGGTTCAGGGCCAGCGTCGAGTTGGTGTAGAGCGCGTCGTTGTAGGTCGACATTCCGCGGCTCGCGGCGACCCACGGCTTGGCCTGCGCCGTGCCGATGTAGAAGAGGTCCAGCCCCGGGTCGTAGGCGCCGGGGATCCAGCTGTCGCCGCCGCCGCGCAGGTGTGGGGCGATGTCGCCCCAGGTGCCGCTGTTGACGTCGCCCGGTTGCGCGATGCTCGACGTGCGCCACAGCTCCTCGCCGGTGTCGGGGTCGTGGCCGGTGATGAAGCAGCCCTCGTCCTCGAACCGCTCGCAGCCGTTGATGCCGCTGACGACGACTCCGTTGGCGATGGACGGGCCGGCCGTCTGGGCGAAGCCCTTCTGGTAGTCGGCCTTGATCGTCTTCCACACCGGCTCCCCGGTCCGCGCGTCGAGGGCGAGAATGGCCGCGTCGTAGGTGGCCAGGTAGACCTTGTCGCGGTAGAGGGCGATGCTGCGCGTTGCGCCCCAGCTCGCGGCGTCCTCGGGGTACTCGTGCCGGTGCTCCCAGATCACCTCGCCGGTGGCGGCGTCGAGGGCCTGGACGACGTTGCCGGGGCTCGCCAGGAACATTACGCCGTCGTGCACGATAGGCGTCGCCTGGTTGTTGCCCTCGGGCATCGCCAGGGCCCAGGCCAGCCGCAGGCCGGCCACGTTGTCGGGGCCGATCTGGTCCAGCGGGCTGTAGCCCTGGTTGTCGCGGGTGCGCCGCCAGGTCAGCCAGTCCTCGGCCGGCGGATTCCGGAGCAGCTCGTCGGTGACCGGCGTGAAGTCGGCCACCTCCCGGTTGACGAACGAGCGGGGTAGCTCGAGAACGTCGGCGTCTGCCGGCGCATCGGCCTCGGCCGCTTCTGCCGCTTCCACGACGGCATCGGACGGAGCGGGCGCCGGAGCCGCCCCGGGTTCGCCGACCACGGCCGCCGCGTCGGCGGTCAGGGCCTCGCCGCCGGCCGCGTGTCCGTTCTCCTGCAGGAGGTAGGCGACGATGCTCAGATATGTGCCCTCGGGCAGCGACCCGCCGAGCCCGGGCGGCATCTCGACCCGCACGTAGTCGAGCAACTCCGCCGCGGTGCTCGACCCCCAGTTGTTCAGGAATCCCCGGCCGGTCAGCTCCGGCCCGTGCGCCGCGCCCCGCAGCGTCGCCCCGTGGCACGAGGCGCAGGAACGGCCGTAGGCGGTCCGCCCGCTCGCGGCCTGGGACTCGAGGAACGCGCCGCCCGCTACCGGCTGGGCGCCGGCCGGTGCGGGGGCCGCGATGCTTGCCGCGACGGCCACCGTCCCGCTGGCAGCCCACGCAGCGGCTGACAACCGCGCCTTCGCCCACGACGCCCGATCGGTCCCGGTTCCCCCCGCGTCGGCTCCGCTGCTCTGTCTCCGCATCGTTGCGTCTCCCTTCGGCGTTCCCGGCGGCGGTGCGGGCTCAGTCCAGGTTGTCGAGAGTGCCTTCCCGCTCGCTGGCGAGCCGTGGTAGACCATGCATTTCCTTCTCCGACCGTCGTTTTCTCCCGTCAGCGCGCCGAATCCGTCAACCTGTGGCGTGACAGCACTGGCTACGTGACGACCTGCACGGCCAGGCACTCTCTTGAAGACCCATTGGCTACTCCGGGAGGGCGAAGACGTACAGCCCGTTCCCGGATGGAGGCTGGTAGATGTCCGGGCTGAGGACGCCGCTCAGGCCGCGGAAGATGCCGACGCCGGTCGGGACCGCGATGTACTGCCGGCCGCCGGCGGCGTACGTGATCGGGAACCCGTGACCGGACTGGCCGAGGCGCGTCTCCCAGAGGACCTCGCCGGTCCGGACGTCGAGGGCGCGGAAGTAGCGGTCGACGTCCCCCACG
>JAPOWL010000582.1 GCA_026707615.1 Acidobacteriota bacterium
GACACCTCGCCGGTCGGCGTCGCCGTGTTCGACGCCCCGACCGGCGGCCTGGTGTCGATCAACCGCGAGGCGAAGCGGATGGCGGAGAGCCTGCTGACGCCGGGCGAGCCACCGGAGCGGTTGCTGGAGGTCATGCGGTGCCGGCTCCCGGACGGGCGCGAGGTCGCGCTCGACGAGTTGCCGCTGGCGCAGGAGCTGACCACCGCCGCGACGATGCGCGGCGAGGTGATCGAGATGTCGGTTCCCGACGGCCGGAGTCTCACCACGCTGATGAACGTGACGCCGATCGAGACGGACGGCGCGGTCGAGACCGTGGTCGTGACCTTCCAGGACCTGGCGCCGCTGCGGGAGCTCGAGCGGCAACGGACGGAGTTCGTAAGCCTGGTCAGCCACGAGCTGCGCGCGCCGCTCACCTCCATCAAGGGCTCGACCGCCAGACTCCTCGGCGAGCCTGGCGAGCTGGACCGGGCCGAGATGCGCGAGTTCCACCGGATCATCGACGAACAGGCCGAGCACATGTACGGCCTGATTGGCGACCTGCTCGATGCCGGGCGCATCGAGACCGGCACGCTGTCGGTCTCGCCGGAACCTTCCGAGGTGGCGCCCCTGGTGGAGCGGGCGCGGAACACGTTCCTCGGCGGCGGGGCCCGCCACACCGTGCTCGTCGACCTTCCTCCCGCCCTGCCCCCCGTGATGGCCGACCGGCGGCGCATCGTGCAGGTGCTGAACAATCTGCTCGCGAACGCATCCCGGCACGCGCCGGAGGCGTCGCCCATCCGCGTGGCGGCCGTAGGCGACGGCGTGCACGTGGCGGTCTCGGTGGCCGACGAAGGCAGCGGCGTCGCGCCGGAGCAACTGCCGCACCTGTTCCGCAAGTACGCCGGCATCACGGCCGGCCACCGAGAGCGGGGGCTCGGCCGGGGGTTGGGTCTGGCCATCTGCAAGGGGGTGGTCGAGGCCCACGGAGGGCGCATCTGGGCCGAGAGCGCGGGACTCGGCCACGGCACGCGCTTCACGTTCACGATTCCGGTGAGCGGTGACGCCCGCGCGTCCCGCATCCCCGCCGCCGGCGATACGCACACGCGGGACAACGAGCGTGACGCGGACCGCATCCTGGTGGTGGACGACGACCCGCAGACCCTGCGCCATGCGCGCGACACCCTCGCGCACGCGGGCTTCGCGGCAGTGGTGACCGGCGACCCTCGGGACCTGTCGCGCATCATCCGCGAGGAGCGGCCCCGCCTGGTCCTGCTCGACCTCATGCTGCCCGGGACGGACGGCATCGAGCTGATGGAGCGCGTCCCCGAGCTGGCCGATCTGCCGGTCATCTTCCTGTCCGTCTACGGCCGCGACGAGACGGTTGCCAGGGCCCTGGAAGCGGGCGCCGCCGACTACATCGTCAAGCCCTTCTCGCCGACCGAGCTGATTGCGCGCATCCGGGCCGAGCTGCGCAGGCGCGCCGCGCCCGATGTCTTCGAGCTCGGGGAGCTGGTCATCCACTACGAGGAGCGTCGGGTGAGCGTGGCCCGGAAGGAGCTGGTGCTGACCGCCACCGAGTTCGACCTGCTGCGCGCGCTCTCCCTCAACGCCGGGCGGGTGTTGACCTACGAAGCGCTGCTGCGGCGCGTCTGGGCCCGGCGCAGGGGCGGCGACAGGAAGCTCGTGCGTGTCTTCGTCAAGCAACTCCGCAGAAAGCTGGGCGACGATGCGGACGACCCGGCCTACATCCGCACCGAACGCGGCGTCGGATACCGCATGCCCCGCCCGGGCGGCACTTCCTGAAGTGGCGCTGCACCGGCCGTTGATGGCCGCTGGATTCGGCGCGCGAGCCGGGCATCCGCCAGCTCGCCCGCTGCCTGGTACACTGCCTGAGCGGAGCTGGGTGCGGCGGCCCCGGAGCGGGCCTCCTGCGGCCGCATCATGGAAACCGACAGGGGAATGACGCGATGGCGATCAGCGAGAGTCTGCTGCCCGAGTTCGATCAGGAGATGGCCGGCGTCCGGAGGACGCTCGAGCGCGTTCCGGCGGACAAGTTCGACTGGAAGCCGCACCCGAAGTCCCTGTCGATGATCGTGTTGGCCGGGCATATCGCCAACCTGCCGTCCTGGGGGACCATGACCATCCGCCAGGACGAGCTGGACACGGCGCCCGGGGGCAAGCCGATGGAGCAGGCGCCCCCGCCCGGCAACACCGCAGAGCTCGTGGCGACGTTCGACAGGACGTCCGCCGAGGCGCGCGCGGCCCTCGCCGGCGCGAGCGATACCGAGCTGCTGAAGCCGTGGTCGTTGCTGCGCAACGGAACGGTGCTGTTCTCGTTGCCGAAGGTGGCGTGCTTCCGCAGCTTCGTCATCAACCACCTGATCCACCATCGGGCGCAGCTCGGTGTCTACCTGCGTATCAACGACGTCCCCGTCCCGTCGCTCTACGGGCCGTCGGCCGACGAGACGCCGCCGGGGTTCTGAGAGGGCGATCCGGGCCGCCGGAGTGCGCGCCGGTTGCGCGGGGTGGCCCGGCGGTGAGGGCCGTGTCGGCTGTCGCGATCGAGAGCCTGCTCGTAGCTGGAGCGCCGCCCGGTCGAGGCTACGCCGGACACCGTCGTCGGGATGCCGGGTGCGCGGCGGCCTTTCGGCCAAGCCTGCTTGCAAGCTAGTCCGGCAGGGCAAAGACGAACAGGTTGTTTCCGAAGCTGGGACGGAGCTCGGGCGTCAGGCGGACGAAGGTCGACGCGCTGGCCGCTGTGCCGGTGCTGACCGCGACGTACTGGCGGCCGTCGACCGCGTAGCTGATGGGGAAGCCGGTGACGGGCGAGCCGAGGTTGATCTCCCAGAGGACCTCGCCGGTCTCCTGGTCGAGGGCCCGGAAGCGCCCGTTCACGTCGCCGCCGAACACCAGTCCGCCGCCGGTAGTGACGAGCGACAGGGTGGCGGCCCGCTGCTCCTGGAGCCACATCGTCCGGCCGGTCTCCGCCGAGATCGCGCGCACGGTGCCGAGCTGGTCCGTGCCGGGCGCCAACTGGAACCGGGCGGCGAGCTGGTAGATGGCGAGCCCCTCGTCCGGGGTCGCCAGCACCCGCGCGCAGGAGTTGCGCAGCGGGTAGTACATCGTGTTCGTGAGCGGGCTGTAGGCGCCGGCTTCCCAGTCCTTGCCGCCCAGCCAGCCCGGGCAGGAGAGGATCTGCTGTCCGTACGCGCTGAAGACCACCTCGGGGTTCTCGGTGACCTCGCCTGTCGCGCCGTCGATGTCGCTGATGAGGTTCTGCGCAACCGTCGGCGTGGCCCAGAGGAACTCCCCCGTCGCGCGGTCCAGGGTGTAGACCACGCCCGTCTTCCCGGGAATGCCGGTGATCACCCGGCGCTCCTCGCCGGCGCGCAGCCGCGGGTTGATCCAGCTCACCTCGGCCGGATCGGGCGCCACCACCGTGTCGACGAGCAGGCGCTCGAAGGGATGGTCCATGTCCCAGTGGTCGTTCAGATGCTGGTAGTACCAGCGAATCTCGCCGGTGTCGGCGTCGAGCGCGAGCGTCGAGTTGTGGTAGAGGTGCTTCAGGTCCGAGCCGCCCAGCAGGAACTTCGGCGCCGGGGAGGTGACCGACGTCCCGACATAGACCAGGTCCAGCTCCGGGTCGTAGCTGGGCACCATCCAGGAACCGACGTGCACGCGCTCCTCGTAGGGCACGCCGCCCCAGGTCTCGTCGCCCGGCTCGCCGGGGGCCGGCACGAGGCGCGTCCGCCACAGCTCCGTGCCGGTGGCGGCGTCGTGGGCGACGATCACGCAACCGGCCGGCCCGCTGACGGGCCGGCAACTGCGCCCCGAGATGACCTTGCCGTTCGCGACGATCGGGCCCGAGGTATGCCGCACCGGAGCCGTCCGGTAGTCCAGGATCTCGGTCTCCCAGGCCAGCTCGCCGGTCGCCGTGTCGACGGCGTAGACGTAGCCGTCGTTGCCGGTGTCGATGATCACGTTCCCGTGGATCGCGACGTTGCGGTTGACCGACACGAGCACCCCGCCCAGCACCTCCGCGGCATCGTCCGGGATCTCGCGCCGGTACTCCCACCGCAGGTCACCCGTCACCGCGTCGATCGCCTGCAGATGGTCGTTCGGGTTGGGCATGTACAGGGTGCCCCCGTAGGCCAGCGGCGTGCCTTCCTGGGAGCCGGCCGACAGGCCGCGGGTCCACACCAGGCGCAGGTCGCTCACGTTCTCGCGGGTGATCTGGTCGAGCGGGCTGTAGCCCCAGCCGTTCAGGGTGCGCCGCCACATGAGCCAGTCTCCCGGCGCCGGATCCTGCAGCATGGCGTCGGTGACGGGTGCAACCGCGGACGTCTGCCCCGCAGACGGGCCAGCCGAGGCGAACAGTCCAATCGCGACGAAGACAGTCAAGCGCATCGCTCACGAGTCTCCCGGTTCGTCAGGGGATCGTCAAGGCGTCGGAATCCACGGGACCGTCGCGCCCGTCGGGGACTGCACGTCATCCTGCGACGAACGCCCCGAGCGCCGGGATGAGGATCATGCTCACCACGATCACCACGACCGAGGTCAGGACGGTGACGACGGCGCCGACCCTGAACATCGCCCCCAGCCCGACTGCGCCAAAGGCGAAGGTCGCGGCCGCCGCAGGGCTCGACCACGGAAGCGCCACCGCCTGGGCCGTGCCTGCAATGATCCGCGCGAGAATCGCCGGGTTGTAGCCGAGCGTGTCCGCGATCGGGAACAGCATCGTGGAGACCATTATCGACGTCGCGGCTCCGTTGGCCCATTGCGTCAACAGCGGCGTCACGAGACCCGCCAGCCACGGCAGGGCCCCCGCGGTGACGCCGGCCGTGAGCATGGCGGCGAGCCAGTCGGTGAAGCCCGTCGCGGCCAGCACGTCCGCCAGCGCCATCCCGCCCAGAACCAGGAACAGCACGTTCCATGCGACTCCTTCCTGGAAGTCCCCGGCGGTCAGAGTCGCCTCGCGTCGCCTGGCGTCCGCCGGCAGGGCGAAGAGCAGCACCATGGCCACCGGGGGCACGTACCAGATGTCGAGGAACGCAATCGTGGCGAACGTGGGCAGGACCCACAGGACCAGCATCAGGATCAGCACGAACAGCACGTTCTTCTCGGCCCGGCTCATCGGACCCAGCTGCGCGCGTTGTCGCTGAAAGAGGGCGCGGCCATCGGAGATCGCGCGCCCTTCCGGCAGCAGCATGAACTTCAGGACCAGATAGCAGATCGGGAGCTGGGCGGCCGTCAGAACGACACCGGTCGAGGTCCACTGGGCGAACGTGACGCTGTAGCCGGTCAGCCGTTCCAGCAGGGAGAGGGTCAGCGCGTTGAAGAGGATGCCCGCCGGTGTCGCCAACCCGCCGGCGGCGGCGCCGTAGAGGACGGCAAGGCTCGCCGCGGTCGCCATGCGCCCCGCGTCGGCGGCCACCGAGCGCGCGATCGACAACGCAATCGGCGTCATGGTCACGATGACCACGAGGTCGCTGACCACCGCGGACATCACGGCGGACACGACCAGGAGCGCGAGCACGATGCCGCCGCCGGAACGCGCGACGCCCGGCAGGCTGAGGGCGGCGAGGGCGATCCGTCGGGCGAGGCCGTGCTTCCGGAACGCGTGTCCGAAGAGCATGACGCCCGTCAGGTAGGGCAGGACGGTGTGGCCGTAGCCGGCCGCCACGTCGCTGAAGGGCAATACCCCGCCGGCCGGCAGGAGCACGAACGGCAGGAAGCTGGCGACGATCCAGGGAACCGGCTGGGTCACCCACCACGCAAGCACCCAGGCGTAGGCGCACACGGTGAAGTGCGCCTCGGGCGCCAGACCGGTCAGTGGCGCAGCGTGGACGGCGGCGAACGCGGCCGGCCCCGACAGCAGGCGCGGCACGAGCGTCCGCCGCCCGGTCGAGGCTTCATCGGCGCCCACGGGTCCGCCTCCGTTGGCGTTCTGCGGCGCAAGCTCCTAGCCGGGGCGCCCCGTCAACCAGTTCCACGGTCGGACGTGCAATTCCGCGAAGATGTTGGCCTGACCGTACGGGCTGTCGGCGGCGAAGGTCCGCGCGGCGCCGAGCGAGGGCGCCTCGACCACGAGGAGCAGGCCGTTGACGGACTCTCCGTCGCCGCCGCGCGTGGGACCTCCTATCCGGACGATCACATCGGGATGGCGGCCGTCATCGTGCAGATACGCCGCGAAAGCCTCCGACAGACCGGCTCGTTCCTGTCCCGTTCCGTCTCGATGCGTCGCGAAGATCACGAAGTGCATATGGCCCTCTCCCTCCCTGGCCGCCAGCAACGACCCCATCGTGGTCGGCGCCCCAGCTACGTCGACCGTGTCGTTCACCGACACCGGTACACCCAGCAACGGGGCGACCCATCGCCGCGGGTAGTGTGCATCGCAGGCCTGGAACGAGGGTGTCGGTGCGCTCGTCGCCCGCTGGATGTCGAGTCCGTCCCGCCTCGATCTCTTCGATCGTCGACAGCTTACCAAATCCGTTCGTAGAAACCGCATGTGTACACGGCACGAATTGGTGTTGTACACATCAATTCCAGGCCGTGATGCTGCGCAGTGCCCGGACCGGCGCCTCGCGTCGCGCTGGCGGCGCCGCAGCGCGCGCGGGATTCGTGCCGATGGGCGAGGGGAGCCGACCTCGACGCCGTGTTCACCGAGGACGTCGAGAGCGCCCGCGGGCTGACCGGCGCCCGCTACGGGATCATCGCCACGGTCGAGGACGCGGGCGCGCCGCAGGGCCTCTCGTTCTCGGGCTTCGCGACCAAGGAGCAGCAGGAGAGCTGTTCACCTGGCCCGACAGCGCCTTCCGTCGAGGTCGCCGCGGGCTGCGGTCGAGCTCACGGCAAACCGAACACGAACAGGTTGTTGCCCGCGCTCGGCCGGAGCTCGGGCGTCAGGCCGGTGAAGTGGGCCGACGTGCCGCCGGAGCCGGTGCTGACCGCCACGTACTGGCGGCCGTCGACGGCGTAGGTGATGGGGAAGCCGGTGACCGCGGAGCCGAGGTTGATCTCCCAGAGGACCTCGCCCGTCTCGTGGTCGAAGGCCTTGAAGCGGCCGTTCACGTCGCCGCCGAAGACGAGCCCGCCGCCGGTGGCGACGAGCGACATGGTGGCCGCGCGCTGCTCGTGGAGCCAGACCGTGGCGCCCGTCTCGGCGGAGATGGCGCGCACCGTGCCCGCATTGTCCGTGCCCGGCGCCAACTGGTGGCGGTAGGCGATGGCGTAGACCTCGGAGCGGTTCTCGTTGGCCTCGAGGGGCGTGTCGTCGGGGAAGACCCGGGTCGCCATCATGCGCGCGCAGGTGTTGCGCAGCGGCATGTACATGGTGTTGGTGAGCGGGCTGTAGGCGCCCGCCTCCCAATCCTTGCCGCCGTTCCAGGTCGGGCAGGCGAAGACCTGCTGGCCCACCGCCGTGAAGACGACCTCCGCGTTCTCCGACACGTCGCCCGTCGCCCCGTCGATGCTGCCGATCACGTTCTGGGTGACGGTGGGCGTCGCCCACAGGAACTCGCCCGTCGCCCGGTCGAGGGTGTAGACGACGCCGG
>JAPOWL010000471.1 GCA_026707615.1 Acidobacteriota bacterium
ACGCCCTGCATCGTATCCGCCGCGGTCGATGCGCTGAGCGGCTTCGGCGTGCGGCACGTCGACATGATGCTGCGGCCGGAGCGGCTGTGGCGGGTCATTCAGGGGGCACACGGCAACCCGCAGGGAGGACAGGCGTGATCCCGACCGCTTTCGAGTACGAACGCGCGACCTCGCTCGACGACGCGGTGGCCAAGCTGGCCGCGGCCGGCGCCGCAGGGAAGCTGCTCGCGGGCGGCCACAGCCTCGTCCCGTTGATGAAGCTGCGGCTGAGCGAGCCGACGGTCCTCATCGACATCGGCCACATCCCGGACTTCGCGGGCATTCGCGAGGTGGACGGGAAGATCGAGATCGGCGCCGGGACCACGCACCACGACGTGGCGACCTCACCGCTGCTGCACGACCGGTGCCCCGCCGTAGCCGAGACCGCGGCGGTCATCGGGGATCCGCAGGTGCGCAACCGGGGCACGATCGGCGGCAGCCTCGCCCACGCCGATCCGGCCGCCGACTACCCCGCCGTCATGCTGGCCGTCGATGCCGACCTGCACCTCAAGGGACCGAACGGATGGCGCGTGGTCGCGGCGCGCGACTTCGTGCAGGGGGTCTTCACCGTCGACCTGGCCCCGGACGAGATACTCGCCCGGGTGACGTTCGCGCCCGTCCGGACCGCGGCGTACGCCAAGCTGCACCAGCAGGCTTCGCGCTTCGCCATCGTCGGGGTGGCGGCGGCCCTGGACATCCGCGATGGCTTCATCGCGTCGGCCCGCGTCGGGTTGACCGGCGCTGCCTCCAGCCCCGTCCGCCTGGCCAACGTCGAGTCCGCCCTCAACGGCCAGCCCGCCTCGTCCGAGACGGCCGCCGCGGCGGCGCACTTCGGCGGTGCCGGCATCGAGGACCTCAACAGCGACATCCACGCCAGCGCCGAGTACCGCCGGGCCATGATCCCGGTGTTCACGCGGCGTGCGCTCGACGGCGCGCTGGCCCGTACCGGCGGGTAGCGGCAAGGCGGAGCCGCTATTCGATGCGCTCGACCGTGATCCGGGCGCCGTCCGCCACCCGCGCGAGCACCGCCGGGTCGCCGTCGATCCGGCCGAGGACGTTGACGGGGCTCGCGGGCCGGATCTCGTCGCCGCGGCTCATCGGGGTCGGCCCCCAGAAGAGGCAGAGCGCATCACCCGGCGGCCAGTACGCCACGGCTCCCTTGTCGACCGTCGCCTGCGCGTCGGCCGCTTCCTCTGCCTCGACCGGGATCGGGAAGTAGATCTCGTCGCCCCAGGTCTGGACGCTGCCGGTGATCGGCAGGGCGTCCCACACTGCGTCGGCCGTCGTCGAGTCGTTGAGGGCGGCCGACACGACGACGCCGCCCGCCGCGATCCGAATTCGTCTGTCGGTCATGACCGTGCTTCCGGCATCCCGGCCCGCATCATAATCCGGGCTCGCCGGAGCCGAGCGGAGCACCTTGACCGGGTCCCGGTCGCGCACGGGTGATATGACGGCGAAGCCGAAGTAGGATCGTCTGCCTGTGAGACGATGTCGTTGATGCGCGCCATGCCTCGAACCCTCGTCGCCGCGGTCGTGCTATGCGCCGCCGCGTGGCCGCTCCGCGCGGCGGACTGGCCGGAGTGGCGAGGCGCCGGCCGCGTCGGCGTGTGGACCGAGAGCGGCATCCTCGAGGAGTTTCCCGAAGAGGGGCTCACCGCCGCCTGGCGGGTGCCGATTCACGGCGGCTACGCGGGGCCGGCGGTGGCGGACGGGCGCGTGTTCGTGACCGACGCCCAGCGCCCAGACCCCCGCAGCACCGCCGCGATCGAGCGCATCCTCGCGCTGGACGAGGCGACGGGGGCGGTGCTCTGGACCCACGAGTGGGAGACGAACTACGCCGGGCTCCAGCTCGCCTACGCGATCGGGCCGCGCGCGACGCCGACCGTGGACGGGGATGTCGTCTACGCGCTCGGGGCGATGGGCAACCTGGTGGCGCTCGACGTCGCCGACGGCGGTGTCCGGTGGCAGAAGGACTACGTCCGCGACTTCGGCGCCGCGGTTCCCTCCTGGGGCATCAGCGGCGCACCGCTGGTCGACGGCGACCGGCTCATCTGCTTGGTGGGCGGCGAGCCCGACGCCAAGGTCATCGCCTTCGACAAGCGGACCGGGGACGTGCTCTGGGAGGCGCTGTCTTCGGACTGGGAGCCGGGCTACTCGGCGCCGTTCCTCATCGATGCGGCCGGGGTGCCGCAGCTCATCGTCTGGCACCCGCGGGCGATCAGCTCGCTCGATCCGGCGACCGGCGCCGTCTACTGGGAGGTGCCGCACGTCGTCGACATGGGGATGAGCGTGCCGACGCCCGTCCGGAGCGGCCCGTGGCTCTTCGTCACCTCGCAGTGGGGCGGGGCCCGCATGCTGCGGCTGGCGGAGACGCACCCGGACGCGACGCTCGTCTGGCAGGGCGTCGGCGAGAGCGATCCGGAGCACGGCCGCGACTTCGACACGCTCGACTCCGTCATCAGCACGCCGGTCATCCAGGGGGACTACGTGTACGGCGTGGACGGCGAAGGGGTGCTGCGCTGCCTGGAGCTGCGGACCGGCCGGCGCGTCTGGGAGACCGCGGACCTCATCCGCGATCCCGCGCGCTGGGCGACGGCGTTCTTCGTCCGCCACGGCGACCGCTACTTCATCAACACCGACGGCGGCGACCTGGTGATCGCGCGGTTCTCGCCCGCGGGCTACGAGGAGATCAGCCGCACGCACCTCATCGCCCCGACGAGCCCCTACGTCCGCCGGCGCGCCCAGGGCCCGTACGTCAACTGGTCCCACCCGGCGTACGCCAACCGGCACGTCATAGCGCGCAACGATGAAGAGATCGCCCGCTTCTCGCTCGCCGCGCCGTAGCGCGCCCGGGGCGGCGGTCGCCGTACTCGCCGCGGTGGCGGCGGCCTGCACGGCGGTGATGGTCCCCGATTGGCTCGTGAGCGGCACGACGCCCATCGCGGCCAGCGCCCTGGCGCAGGAGCGTGACATCGGCCCCGGACGCCGCGTCGTCGCCGTCGTCGCCGACCTGCACCTGGGCCTCGGTCGCGACGAGGCGGGCGAGTGGCGGGCCGAAGAGGACTTCCGCTGGGCGCGCGAGTTCGCACTCTTCCTCAACGCCCTCGACGCCGAGGGCGCGGGCCGGACGGACCTCGTGCTGAACGGCGACACGTTCGACCTGACCCGGCTCGGGGACGCGGGCTGCGCGTACGAGGATCCTGCGCTCGGATGCACAGAGCCTGAGGCGCTCGCCCGCCTCGACCGGGTACTGGCCGCGCACGCGGACGTCATCGACGCCCTCGCGGCGTTCGCGGCCTCGGGGGCGAACCGCGTCATTCTGTTGCCGGGCGAGCACGACGCCGCGCTGCTGTTCCCGGCGGTGGCGCAACGGGTGGAGCGGGCGCTCGGCGGGCTGGAGGGCCGCGCCGAGGTGGCGGCGGACGGCTACTGGCAGTCGGACGACGGGCAGATCCACGTCGAGCATGGCCACCAGATCGGCTGGCGGGTGGACCGCTTCGAGGCGTGGCCGGATCCGTTCGTCGAGCGCGACGGCCGCCGGCACCTGGCGCGGCCGGAGCGGGCGCAGGCGGTCGACGGCTTCTTCGACGCGCTGGAGGCCCGCTACCCCGTCATCGACAACTTCGCCGACGAGGGCGCAGGCCTGACGCACGGGCTGGCTGCCGAAGGGACGAGCGCCCTCGGCCCGGAAGCCGCCGCGCTGCTCCGCTACGTCCTCTTCCGGATGCCGTGGCAGCAGTTCCGGGTCGACCTCGACGCCGGCGACGTGCAGCCGCCCTCCTGGGACCTGGCCGCCGTGCGCGCCCAGGGCACGGCGTTCCTGGTCGACTCGCTGCCGAACGACCACCGGTTCAAGCCGCTCGCGCGGCAGGCGCAGGAGGCGGGCCGGCTCGACGCGTTGATGGCGGGCCTCGACGACGACGAGCTGATCGCGCTCTGCGACTACCGCGCCGCCTCCCGGCGCGCCCGCCGGAGGTTCGAACGGGTGCTCACGCAGTTCGATCCCCAGGGCCCGCCGGTGCGCGAGTGCCCGCGCCATCCCGACAGCCGCGGCGGCCTGTTCGACTACTTCTGGCGGACGCGGGACCGCATCTACGGCGACCGCTTGCTGGAGGCCCAGGCGGGCCGGCCGCCGGATGCGCCGCCCATCGCCGTCTTCGTCCACAACCACACGCTCCTCGTCGACTGGCGCCAGCGCGTCCTGGAGCTGACCCGGCTCGGCCGCACCGTCATCGTCGACGGCTTCTCGCCGGTCCGCAACGCCCTCGCGCCGGTCGCGATCAACGGCGGCCCCTGGCAGCGGACCATCACGCCGGTGCAGTTCGGGCGGCTGCGCGCCGAGCACGGGCTCTCGGACGCCGAGCTGCTCCGGGCCCTGCAACCGGAGCACCTCCCGCCCTGCTACGGCTTCGTCCGCATCGACCCCTACGACGACGCCCCGGGGCTGCCCGCCATCCGCTACTGGCGCCAGGCGGAGGACGGCACGAGCTGGCAGATGGCGGGGACGTGCGGCCGGCAGCCCCAGCTCTGACGGCTCGGATTCGGGCTGCCACGGGCATCCGCCGGGACCGCGCGCCGGCGGTGTGCCGTCCGGTAATGTGGGCCAAGGTGCTGTCGGTTCCCAGAGTTGCGCTCGGAACAGGCACCGCGTGGCGTGGTGAAGACGGTGACCTCCGATGAACAGGCGCGAGCTTCTCTCCCGCATATCGATCGACCCCGACGTCTACTTCGGCAAGCCGTGCATCCGCGGACACCGCATCTGGGTGTCCCTGGTGCTCGTACGAATCGGGGGACAATCCACGGCATGACGGCGCCCCTGTTCGATCTGCTGCCGACCGGGGAGGCGACCAGCGACGATCTGCTGGATCGCTTTCTCGACTACGTCGACCGGCTGGGCCTGACCCTCTATCCCGCCCAGGAGGAGGCGATCCTGGCCCTGCTCGAGGACCGTCACGTCATCCTGAACACGCCGACCGGCTCGGGCAAGTCGCTGGCCGCGTTCGCCCTGCACTTCGCGTCGCTCGCCCGCGGGCGGCGCTCCGTCTACACCTGCCCCATCAAGGCGCTGGTCAACGAGAAGTGGATGGCCCTGTGCCGCGAGTTCGGCCCCGAGAACGTGGGGCTGGCCACCGGCGACGCCACCGTCAACCGCGACGCCCCGCTGCTCTGCTGCACGGCCGAGATCCTGGCCAACCTGGCGCTGCGGGAGGGGGAGCAGGCGGCGGTGGACGACGTGGTGATGGACGAGTTCCACTGGTACGCCGACCGCGACCGGGGCGTGGCCTGGCAGGCGCCGCTCCTGACCCTGCCGCAGACGCGCTTCCTGCTGATGTCGGCAACGCTCGGCGACGTGACGTTCTTCGAGCAGGAGCTCACGCGTCGCACGGGGCGGGAGACGGTGACCGTGACCTCGGGCGAGCGCCCGGTGCCGCTGGAGTACGCCTACTCCGAGGAGCCCCTCGCGCGGGCCGTGGAGCGGCTGGTCGAGGCGGACCGGGTCCCCGTCTACGTGGTCCACTTCACCCAGAAGGACGCCGCCCAGAGCGCGCAGGCCTTCACCAGCCTGCGGATCGCGGCGCGCGACGAGAAGCAGGCCCTGGGCGCGGCGGTCGCGGACGTGCGCTTCTCGACGCCCTACGGCCCTCGCGTCCGCACCTGGCTGAAGCACGGCATCGGCATCCACCACGCGGGCCTGTTGCCGCGCTACCGCGTGCTGGCCGAGCAGCTCGCCCAGCGCGGCCTGCTGAAGGTCATCTGCGGCACCGACACGCTGGGGGTCGGCGTCAACGTGCCGATCCGCACCGTGCTGTTCAGCCGCCTGTCGAAGTACGACGGGGAGAAGACGGCCATCCTCTCGGCCCGCGACTTCCACCAGATCGCCGGCCGCGCCGGGCGCAAGGGCTTCGACGAGCGCGGTTGGGTCGTGGCCCAGGCCCCCGAGCACGTCATCGAGAACCGGCGGCTGGCCGCGAAGGCGAAGGCCGGGAAGAAGGTGGTCCGGCGGCAGCCGCCGCGGGGCTTCGCGCCCTGGGACGGGCAGACGTTCCAGAGGCTCGTGCGCGCCCGCCCGGAGCGGCTCAAGTCGCGCTTCGCGGTCTCGCACGGCATGCTGCTCAACGTGCTGTCGCGGCGCGGCGACGGCTGCCGGGCGATGCGGCAACTCGTGCGCGACAGCCACGAGTCCGAGGCTGCGAAGCAGGCGCACCGGCGGCGCGGCTGGCAGCTCTTCCGGTCGCTGGTGGCGCGCGGCGTCGTCGAGATCGTGCCCCGGACGCCCGACGGCTCGCGGCTGCGCGTGAACGTCGAGCTCCAGGACGACTTCTCGATGGACCAGGCGCTGTCGCTCTACCTCATCGAGACGATCCCGCTGCTCGACCCCGACGCCGAGACCCACTCGCTCGACCTGCTCACGCTGGTGGAGAGCATCCTCGAGAATCCCGGCGCCATCCTGCGCCGGCAGCTCGACAAGCTGAAGTCCGAGGCGGTGGCGGAGATGAAGGCGGCCGGGCTGGACTACGAGGAGCGCATGGCGAAGCTCGAGGAGATAGAGCATCCCAAGCCGCTCGCCGACTTCGTCTACGCGACGTTCAACGACTTCGCCGACCGCCACCCGTGGGTCGGCGAGGAGAACGTGCGGCCCAAGTCGATTGCGCGCGAGATGGTCGAGACCTGGCTCTCGTTCGCCGACTACGTCCGGGAATACGGCCTCGAACGCATGGAGGGGCTGCTCCTGCGGCACCTCTCCAGCGTCTACAAGGTGCTGCGCCAGACGGTGCCGGACGGCATGAAGACCGACGAGGTGGTGGAGATGGAGCTCTACCTCCGGGATCTCGTCCGCCGGGTCGATTCGAGCCTCCTCGAGGAATGGGAGCGGATGCGCGATCCCGATCTGCAGCCTGCGTCCGCCGGGGCGTCCGAGCCCGCCGCGCCCGGCCGCGACGAGCCCGTCGACGTGACGCGCGACACGCGCGCGTTCACCGCGGCCATCCGGGCGCGCGTGTTCGCCCTGCTGCGCGCCTGGTCGACCGGCGACGCGGTGGCCGCGCTCGACGTCCTCGATTCGGCGCCCCCGGATGCGGATGGGCGCGTCGGGAGTCTGCGCTCGAGCGATGCCGCGGGAACGGAGCTGCGGGGCAGGCGGCTGGACGGGGCCGGCCAGGCCTGGACGGCCGAGCGGCTGGCCGCGGCGCGGGAGGCGTTCGCGGCGGAGAACGGCGACCTGCGCCTGGATCCCGAGGGCCGCAACCGTCGCCACACGTACACGCAACCGTCGGACGACGGCGCGACGTGGCGGGTCGAGCAGATGCTGGTGGACGAGCAGGGCCACAACGACTGGGTGGCGGAGTTCGAGGTCGACCTGTCCGCGTCGCGCGCGGCCGCCGAGCCGGTCCTTCGCCTGCTGCGCCTGGAGCCCCTTGCGTCGTAGCGCGCCCTGACGGGCGCGTTGGGAGTCTGCGCGGGCACGGCGTACTCCATGGCGGGGTTCTGC
>JAPOWL010000505.1 GCA_026707615.1 Acidobacteriota bacterium
ACCAGCAGGTATCCGAATACGCCCAGACCCACCAACAGGACGATTCGTTGGACCTCACTCGACAGCATGGTGGCCTCGGATTTCCTTCGCCGGGGGGACGGGATCGAGTCCGCCCGGATGGAACGGATGACAACGGCACACGCGCCGTACCGCCAAGACGCCCCCTCTCAGGACGCCGTGTCGGGCTAACGCCTCGATGGCATACCTCGAGCACGTGGGGTGGAATCGGCAATGCCTGCCGAGACACGGACTGACGTAGCGGCGGTAGACCCCGACAGCCTCGATGAGGAGCCGTCGCGGCACCTGTGACCACTGCGATGCCTCACTCGACACAGGCATCCCGCGATCGGCGTCCGTCGACGATCTTGGCCAGCGCACCGAACAACCGATCTGCGTCCGCCACCGTGACCTTGGCGGCGGGAACCGCGACACGAACAACGATGTCCATCGCGGGTAGCGCACCCGTCTGACGGAATGACTCTCTGATCACTCGCTTTGTCCGATTGCGGTCCACGGCCCGAGGCAGCATCCGTTTACCAACTATGAGGCCCAGACGCGCCATTTCAAGCTCGTTGTCCCGGCCCGCGAGCCGCAACGGCCCCCGGCCCTCGCGTACGGTCGCGCCGCGGAGTACCTCGTCGAACTGTTTCTTTCGGAGTAGGCGCTTCGCGCGGCCGAAGTCACGCCTTGGGTCCACCGGCCATCCGGCCGATCAGACCGACAGTCTCTTGCGACCCTTGGCCCGCCGTGCGTTCAGTACCTTGCGGCCGTTCTTCGTGGACATGCGGGCACGAAATCCGTGGGTTCGCTTGCGCTTTATCACACTCGGCTGGTAGGTCCGTTTCATGGGCTTCGGGAACCTTGTCGGCGCGCCAAGCGCACGGGCTGTTGAAGGGGCGCGAATTGTAGGGGCGCGGTGAGAAGGGTGTCAACGTGAGTACGGGTGCCCCGAACGGGCGAGTGCGAGCTTCATCCACTGGCCCAAGATCAACTACTGGTAGTTACATAGATAACCTTGTCGTTGTTGTTGGGTCATCGACTTACTGTGGAAGTGGGCATCAACCTACGGAAACGATGGCAGATTTCCTACACGCGATGCTGTGAACATCGGCTTGGCAGCCTGCGCGAAAGCAGGGGGTTAACAGGGCTCCTAGGGGTGCTCGGGAAGGTTCCTAGGAACGTCCTACACGATGTCCACAGCTTACGCACAGGCGGACTGATTGGCCCCGTTCGAAGCCTAGGACGTTAAGCTTTTGAATTGTCAAGAAAACGCGAAAAACATTGGGTTTTTGTAGCGAAACGCGTAGCCAAGAGCGCCAATGTGTCATTAGAATGACTGCTCGATTCGCCGAGTTCGTTCGGCTCGCAGTGGCGACGAGAATAACGATAATCCAGGGGGGCGCATGCCAAGTTGGGTGGATGAGCCGGAGGATCCCGATGGGGTGCCTGCGGTGTGGCGTAGGTGCTTGGCCAGACTCGAAGAGGAACTCACCTCTCAGCAATTCAATACCTTCATACGACCCCTGCAGGTGCGCCTGGAAGGCACGAAACTGGTGGTCCTGGCACCCAACGACCATGTGAAGAAGCAGGTTCGCGCCGAGTACCTTCCCTTGGTCTGGGACCTGTTCGATCTCGACGAGTACGCGGACATCCAGGAGCTGGAACTGACGGTCGGTACCCGGGAGAGATCCGCAGGTGCCCCGCTACGGGTCGAGCGGAAGAACAAGGCATCGGGGGACAACCGGGAACCGAATCTCGACCGGTCCCATGTGTTTGCGAACTACGTCGAAGGGAAGTCCAACGAGGTGGCCAGAGCGGCGGCGCAGCAGGTGGCCACCAACGTCGGTCGTTCCTACAACCCCCTTCTACTCTACGGGGGCGTGCGGGAGCGGGCCGGGCGGCAAGAACGCGTCCCGCGCGTCCCGCCGGGCCTGCGGCTCGCGCCCGCCCCGGGGCGAGCCCGTCCGGGCGCGCGACCGACGCTGCCCGGCCCGGCGGCGGTCGCCCCGATGCGGCGCTTCCCGACTTCGCCGCCGCCCCGACGATCCGCACCATCGTCATCGACGCGGGGCATGGCGGCGCCGACGAGGGTGCCCGGGGGTCGGATGGGACGCTCGAGAAGGACGTGACGCTCGGCGTGGCGCGGCGCCTGCGGGCGGCCATCGAGGCGCGGCTCGGCGCCCGCGTCATCCTGACGCGGACCGGCGACACGCTGGTACCCATCGACGAGCGGGCGGCCGTCGCCAACAACAACAAGGCCGACCTGTTCATCAGCCTGCACGCGAACTCGTCCCTCAGCCGCACCCGCCGGGGCGCGGAGGTGTTCTACCTGAGCATCGCGGAGTACGGCGCGGAAGCGCGCGAGGTGGCGGAGCGCGAGGCCCCGTTGCTGTCGGTGGTCGGCGGCGGCGCCCGGGAGATCGACATCGTCGAGTGGGAGATGGCGCAGGCCCGCCACGTCGACCGCTCGGCGCGGCTGGCCGAGCTGGTGGAGGACGAGCTCCGGCAGCGGGTGCCGATGAGCCCGCGCGCGATTCAGCAGGCGCCCTTCCGGGTCCTGGTAGGGGCCAACATGCCGGCCGTGCTCGTCGAGATGGGCTTCATCTCGAACCCTGCCCAGGAGGTGGAGCTGACGGCGGCGGCGTTCCAGAACGAGGTCGTCGATGCCCTGATCGGCGCGGTGCTGCGGTTTCGCGACTACCTGGAGCGGCTGCCGGCCCTGCCCGCCGACGGCGAGGGCGAGGGCGAGGGCGAGGCCGTCGGCGACTCCGCCACCGGCGTCGGCGCCCCCGCGGCGTCGCAGGCCTCGGGCCAGTCCTGACGACCCATGCTGAACCTCTCCGGACCGGAACGACCGACGCGCCCTGCCCGCTCCCGCCAGCGGCGGAAGGCGGCGACGCGGCGCGTTCGCCGTCGCACGCGCCGCCGGCGGCCGTATCTCGGAGCGGCGCGCTTCGTCGCCGGGGTGGCGCTGGGGGCCGGGCTGGTCGCGGTCGTGCTCCTGCTGCGCTGGTACGGGCCCGCGTTCCTCCCCGCGTCGGAGCCTGCGGCGGCGGAAGTCGGCGGAAGCGGGCCCCTGGCACCGGTTACGTTGTTCTATCTGTCCCGGGACGGCACGGGGCTGGTTGGCCGCGAGCGCCGGATCGACCCCGCCATCGACCCGGTCGAGCGCGCGCGGGCCATCGTGCGGCGGCAGCTCGCTCCGGCGCCGCTGCCCCTCCTGTCTCCGTTCCCCGAGGGCACCCGGTTGCGCTCGCTCTACCTGGCCGCGGACGGAAACGCGTTCGTCGATCTCAGCCGGGAGGTCTCGGCCGAGCACCCTGGCGGCTCGCTCGACGAGCTCTTCACCGTGTACGCGCTCGTCAACGCATTGACCCTCAACGTGCAGGAGATCGACGCGGTGCAGATCATGGTCGGGGGACGGGAGGTCGACACCCTGGCCGGCCACATCGACCTGCGGCGACCCCTGGAAGCCAATCTGGCCTGGGTGGTCGATTCCCCCGGCAACCGAGGGGACGCCCGGGCCTCGACCCCGGGCTCCGCCGGGCGCGTCGGGAATCTGGCGGACGCGGGACTCCAGCGCCGCAGGCCGAGCCCACAGCCGTGACTCCGCGCCGCAGGCGCACCGCAGGGCAGGCCTCGGTGCCGCAGGCGGCGACGGCCGGCGAGGGTTGCGCTACGCGTGAACCGCCCGGCGGTCTTCGGCGCCCGGGGCATCGGCGTCCCCCGGAAGTCCCGGCACCGTGATCACGAACATCGTCCCCCCGCCGGGGCGATTGGCCGCCGCGATCGTCCCGCCGTGCAGTCCGACGAGGTGCTTCACGATGGCGAGGCCGAGTCCCGTGCCGCCGGGATTGCGGGCCCGCGACCGTTCCACCCGATAGAAGCGCTCGAAGACGCGGGGCAGGTCGGTGTCCGGAATGCCCGGCCCCCGGTCCGCCACCGTCAGCACCACGCCCGTCCCGTCCTCGTGCACGGAGGCGCCGAGGGTGATGGCGCTCTCCTCCGGGGCGTAGTGGGCGGCGTTGTCGATCAGGTTCCGCAGCACGTCGTGGAACTTGGCGGGATCGACCGGCAACGTGTGGGCGCCGGCGTCCACGTGGTGCTCCAGGCGCTGCCCCTTCTCCCGCACCAGGGGAGCCAGCTCGGTCTCCACGCCTTCGAAGAGCGCCGCGGTAGAGCACGGAGCGACGCTCAGGCCCTCCTGGCCCGCGTCCAGGCGCGCCAGCCGGAGCAGGTCCGCCACCAGCCGCTCCATCCGCGTCGTGTGGCGCGCGATGATGGCCAGGAAGCGCTGCTGCGCCGCCGGGTCCCCCTCGTCGAGGAGCGCGTCGACGGAACCGCGAATGGCCGTGAGCGGCGTGCGAAGCTCGTGGGAGACGTTGGCGACGAAGTCCTGCCGGATCTGCTCCGCCCGCCGGTACTCGCTCACGTCGTGCAGCACGAGCACCACGCCGGGCTCGTCCTGCGCGACGAACGGGGTAGCGCTCGCGAGGCACACCCGGGCGGGCTCCGTGCTGAGCGTGATCTCGCGCCGGGTCGAACCGCCCTCGTCGAGAGCCCGGCCGATCTGCTTCGCCACGCCCGGATGCCGGATGAGCTCGACGTAGTGCCGGCCGACCGGGGACTCGGACATCGGCAGCATCCGGCGCACGGCGTCGTTCGCCATCTGCGTGTAGCCGCGCGCATCGACGACGAGGACGCCCTCGGCCATGCTCGACAGGATCGCGTCGGTCAGCCGGCGGTTCCGGGAGAGCTCGCCCAGCCTCCGGCCCAGCTCGCGCACCGCGGAATCGAGGGCCCGGGCCACGGTGCCGAACTCGTCGTCGCCGGAGTGGCCGACCTGGACCGTGAGATCGCCCTCGACGTAACGCCGGGCAACCGCGGCGATCTCGCTGACGCGACCGCTCAGCCGGGTGGACACGATCCAGGCGAGCACGACAGCCCCCGCGAGCGCCGCCAGCAGCCCGACCGCGGTTGCCCGCTGCACCGAGCCGATCTGGTCGTCGACCTCCGTGAGAGGCAGGGCGAGGCGAACGACGCCGAGGCCCGGTTGATCGACCGCGATCGCGACATACAGCAGGTCGCGCTCGACCGTGGTGCTGAAGCGGCGCGTGACGCCCCGCCCGCTGGCCTGCGCGAGCTCCACCTCCGGCCGCGTCCCGTGGTTCTCCATGGCGGCCAGCGAGGCTCCGTCCTCCGCCGAGTCGCCGAGCACGCGCCCGTTCGGCGCGATCAGCGTCACCCGAGCGCCCAGCGTGTCGCCGAACGCGTCGGCCTCCCGATCGAGCTCCGCGACGGCCGGCGAAGGCCCGAGCCGGGCGACGAGATCCGCCACGAGTCGCGTCTCGGCCAGCAGGTCGGACTCGATGCGGGCGAGGAGCTGCCGCTCGAGCGACCACGCGACCAGCGCCGCCGCCACGAGCAGGCTCGCGCCGGCGATGCCGAAGGCGGCGAGGAACAGGCGCGTGCGGAGCGTCATTGCCGCTGGGGCGCCGGCTCGACCAGCTTGTAGCCGAACTGCTTGATCGTGACGATGGCGTCGCTCAGGACCGGGAGCTTCTCGCGCAGGCGCCGGATGTGGACGTCGACGGTGCGCGTTCCTCCCGTGTACTTGTAGTCCCAGACGTCGGAGAGGAGCACGTCGCGCGACAGGACGCGGCCCCGGTGCTCGATCAGGTACTTGAGCAGCAGGAACTCCTTCGCCGTCAGCCGGGCCTCCTCGCCGTCCAGCGTGACCAGGTGGCGGTCGGGATCCACCAGCAGGGGCCCGAAGCGCAGCGGCGCCCCGCCCGCACGCCCCCGCGACGTGCGCCGCAGCACGGCGCCGATGCGGGCAACGAGCTCCTTCGGGCTGAACGGCTTGGTGACGTAGTCGTCGCTGCCGATCTCCAGCCCCACGATGCGGTCGGTCTCTTCCGTCAGCGCCGTGAGCATGATGATCGGCACGCCGGAGACGCTGGGGTCCGCACGCATCGACCGGCAGATCTCCAGGCCGCTCAAGCCGGGCAGCATCAGGTCCAGCACGACCAGGTCCGGCGGATCCCGGCGCACGTGCCCCAGCACCTCGGTGCCCGCGGCCAGGGTCTCGGTCGTGTACCCGGCCTTGGCGAGATGATGCGCCACCACCCCGGCGATGTCCTGGTCGTCCTCGACGATGAGGATGCGGCCCGCCCCGCGATCAGTCGCCAGGCGCTCCCTCCTGCCGGTGGTGCCGGACGTCGCGGCCCGAGACCATGAAGATCACGTCCTCGGCGACGTTGGTGGCGTGGTCGCCGACGCGCTCGAGATGCCGCGAGATCAGCACCAGGTCGAGCGCCGGCTCGACGGTGGCCGGATTCTGCATCATGTAGCTGAGCAGCTCGCGGAACACCTGGTCCTTCAGGCCGTCGAGCTGATCGTCGCGATCCAGCACGCGCTGGGCGAGGCCGGTATCGGGCCGCACGTACGCGTTCAGCGCGTCCCGGAGCATGCCCTGGGCGAGATCGGCCATCCGGGGTATGTCGATGAGGGGCTTGACGGGTGGGTGCTGCAGGTAGCGGAACGTCGCCTCTGCGATGTTGATGGCGAAGTCGCCGATCCGCTCGAGGTCGCTGTTGATCTTCAACCCGGACACGATCACGCGAACCGCCGTCGCGTCCGCCTGGTGGCGGGACAGCAGCGCGAAGCACCGCTGGTCGACCTCGACGTGGAGCCGATTGATCGGCTCGTCGCCCGCGAGCACACGCTCGGCGAGCGACAGATCGCGGGCCGACAGGGCGCGCACCGCACTGCGCACCTGCTCCTCGGCCTCACCCCCCATCGCGAGCAGACGCTCCTTGAGGTGGCTGAGATCGTCCTCGAACCGTGCCACGACGTGCGGCACCGCATCCACGTCGCGTCTCCCGCGTCCCCGACCCGCCGGGGGATCGTACCGCAGCCCGGAACGGCCGGCAACCGGCGCGCGAACGACGCGGACCGTCACCGCAACCCGGGCATCGCGGCCAGCAGGTGGCCCAGCGCCGATTCGACCTCTCCGGGATCGGCCAGACGCAACCGGGCGTGCGTCGGTCGATTCTCCGCGGTGACGACCATCGTCGCGCCCGTCCCGTCGAGCCGTGTGAAGGCATCCTCGTCGGTCAGGTCGTCGCCGACGTAGACGACGGCGTCGGGGTCGCCGCCCATCTCGCGAACCATCCACAGCACGGCCGCGCCCTTGTCCCAGGGCCGGTCGGGGCGCAGCTCGTGCACCGCCTTTCCGCTCCCCCGCCGCAAGGCGGGGAAACGCGACGCGACCCCGGCCACGGCGGCCTCGACGCGCGGACGGTCCGCCGGCGCCACCAGGCGCACGTGCGCCGACACGCTGAACCGCTTCCTCTCGACGAGCGTCCCCCCGATGCCCTCGAGGGCGCGGCGCAGGAAGGTCTCGGCCTCGTCGAGGGTGGGCAGGCAGTCGACGGCGACCTCCTTCCGCAGCCCGCTGCCCGGAGGACCGACGATGTCGAAGCCGTGGCTGCCCGCGTAACCCACGCTCTCGAGGCGCACGAG
>JAPOWL010000563.1 GCA_026707615.1 Acidobacteriota bacterium
CGATGATCATCGCCCGGCTGCACACCGCGTGAACCTCTTCGAGAATGTGGGTCGAGATGACGATGGCCTTGTCCGGCGCCATGTCGTTGATGACCTGGCGGACATGGTGCTTCTGGTTCGGGTCCAGGCCGTCGGTCGGCTCGTCCAGGATCAGCACGTCCGGATCGTGCAACAGCGCCTGGGCCAGGCCGACCCGCCGGGTAAAGCCCTTGGACAGGGTCTCGATCGGCTGGTCGAGCACCGTCTTAAGTTGGGCGATTTCCACGACCCGGTCGACGGCTTTCGCGCGTTCCGCGCCGCGCAGTCCGCGGCTGGCGCCGATGAAATTCAGAAAGCCGCGCGCGGTCATGTCGGCGTAGAGCGGCGCGCCCTCCGGCAGGTAGCCGATGCGCGCCTTGGCGGCAATCGGTGCGGTGCGGATGTCATGGCCGCAGACCGCGGCGGTGCCGGCCGTCGGGGTAATGAAGCCGGTGATCATCTTCATGGTGGTCGACTTGCCGGCCCCGTTCGGGCCGAGAAAGCCGAGCACCTCGCCCTTCCCGACCGAGAAGGACACGCCGTCGACCGCCCGGATCGGGCCGAAATGCTTGGTGAGCGACTGAACTTCGATCATCCGGTCCATCGCCTGGCAGGGGCAGCGATATGTGCAAATGCCGTCCGGACGGGCGTCCGGGCCGGCGGGGCGGCGGCGGCCGGGGCGGTAAACGCCTCCGGATCCGGGTGCGGGAATTGCGCCCGGTCGCCGTGCCGCCGCTATACATGAGCCGTACTGCGGCAATTTCAAGGCGGTTTCGCGCGGGTCCCGCGCGCCGCCGTTTCGGCCGCATCTTCCGGGGCGGGCGCGGGCGCTGCGGCGCGTTGCCTGCCGGGCAGGACGGGCGTGACTCCCCGCCGGGGGCTGGTGTAGGACTGGCCCGGGGAAGCCAGTTTCGGGGCCGGCCTGCCCGCAACCGCCCACAATCCGGGAGAAACACCGCCATGCATGTCGGCGCTTCTTTCATTTTCCAGAACCCCGGCAAGCAACAGCCGGATCACGCGGTCTGGAATGACGAGCTGGCCCTGGTGGACCTGGTCGAGCCGCTGGGCTTCGATTCCGTGTGGGCGACCGAACACCATATCACCGACTACATCATGTGCCCGGACCCGGTGCAGTTCCTCGCCTACGCGGCCGCCCGCACGACGACGGCCCGGCTGGGCACGATGGTCGTCGTCCTGCCCTGGCGCGATCCGTTCCGGGTCGCCGAGCAGATCGCCATGCTCGACGTCATGTCCGGCGGGCGGGTCATCTTCGGCATGGGCCGCGGCGCCGGCCGCTGCGAGTTCGACGGCTTCCGCGTGCCGATGGAAGAGAGCCGCGCCCGCTTCGTCGAAGCCGCCGAGATGATCATGGGCGGGCTCGAAAGCGGCTTCTGCGAATATGACGGCGACTTCTACACGCAGCCCCGCGCCGCCGTCCGGCCGCGCGCCAACCTGAGCTTCAAGGGCCGGACCTACGCCGCCGCGGTCTCGCCGGAATCGGCGGAAATCATGGCGAAACTGGGCGTCGGCCTGCTCATCATCCCGCAGAAGCCCTGGGACCATGTCGCCAAGGAGCTGGCCGAATACCGGGCGCTGTTCCAGCGGGTCAATGGTTTCGACGCGCCGGCGCCGATCGCCGCCGGCTGGACCTTCGTCGACGAGAGCGAAGAGCGCGCCTACGAGATACTGTACCAGGCGTGGGGCTTCCCCGAGTTGTGGGTCGAGACCCCGGATGAGCCGTCGCGCAGTCGGCCGCGCCGTCTCCGGCCCGGCCTGACCCTCTACCTCCTCGCCGAAGGCCGCTACCGCATCGCGGCCGAGAGCCGGGCGTTCCCTGGCTGGAAGGCGGCCTCGATCCACGCGTCCCTGAACGAGACACGCTCAGCCCGCGCACGCTCGCCGAGTTGACGCGCGTAGGCCGGCGGCTCGGTCGCCGGGAGGGCACCAGCCCCGAGGACGACCCGCAACTCGGCAGCCACCGCCGGCAGGCCCACGGCGCCGGCTTCCGGGAAGGACGCGCGGAAGGGCTCGCCAGCCATCGTGCGCTGCTCGGCCGCCTCGCTTCGCGCAAGTTCGACGCGGCGACCGCCGAACGAATCGTGGAGGCGCTGGCCGGAATCGAGGATCCCGATCGTCTGACCGCGGCCGGCGACAGGATCATCGACAGCCCCGACGGGCGCAACCTGCTCGCCCACCCTCTGTGAACCGGTCCCGCCCGGTGCGGGAGTTCCTGCCCACTATAATCGCGGTGGTGCCGTCGGTCTCGCCGGCGCCACCGCCCACGCCCTCGGTCCGGAGGGTCACAGGAGGGAAGCGACATGCGCGGTATACCGAGGTCCGAAGTCCTCGTGGCGCTCGTGGCGGCGGCGGGCATCGCCATCGTGGTCACCGGCCAGGAGGCTGAGCCGCTGAGCGTCACGCCGGTGAAGGACGGGCTCTACTACATCAACGGAGTAGGCGGGAACGTCGGCGTTCGCGTGACGGACGCTGGCGTCGTCCTCGTCGACGACAAGTTCCCGCGCAACGTCGACGCTATCCGGGCCCGCGTCGCCGAGGTGACCGACCAGCCGATCCGCTACGTCATCAACACCCACCACCACGGCGACCACGCCGGCGGGAACGGCGGGTTCATCGACACGGCGGACGTCATCGCGCACGAGAACGCGCGGAAGAACATGATCCGCAACGAGCAGGAGGCGCCGCCGCGCATCGTCTACACCGACCAGACGGCCGTGCATCTGGGCGGCGTCGAGGTCCGCGCCCATCACCTCGGACGCGGCCACACGAACGGCGACTCGGTCGTCTACTTCCCCGATCTCCGCACGGTGCACGGTGGCGATCTGCTGCACGGTACCGCGCCGTTCATCGACTACGCGAACGGCGGCAGCAGCCGGGAATGGCTCGGCGTCCTCGACGGCATCCTCGCCCTCGACTTCGACACCGCCATTCCGGGCCACGGTGGCCTGATGACCCGGGGCGACGTCGAGGCGTTCCGCGATCAGTTCGTCGCCGTCCGCACCCGGATGCGCGAGCTCATCGATGGCGGCCTGACGAAGGAGGACGCCCCGGCACAGATCGTGACCCCCGAGCTGAGCTGGACCACGGCCGAGAACGGTCTGTTCATGCGCCGGAGCATTCCCGGCTTCTACGACGAGATCGCGGCCGAAGAACAGTAGTCGATTCGCGCGCGCGCTGGGAGCGTAATGGGACTTCGGGAACAGGAGCTCTACAGACTGTACGAAGCGCTGGAGAGGTGGGGTTGTCCGAAGGGAGGGCCAGCCCAGCTCCGCGAGTGTCAACCGCCCGCCGAGTCGGGGGTGTACTTCTTCTTCGAACCCGGTGAGGAACGCGCGAACGGTGATCCGAGGATCGTCCGCGTCGGGGAGTCCGGCGATCTTCGGCGCAGGTTGCTGCGAAACCACTTGAACGGTACCCACCGAGACAACCGCGGGGTGTCCTCCCGTTTTCGCAGGGATATCGGCCAAGCGCTGATCGAGCGGGAGGGTCTGGTTTGCCGGACATGGATGGACGACGCTGACCCGAGCGCGTCTGACGATCTGGCGGCAGAGCGTCTGCTGGAGGACCGTGTTACGAGTGTGATCTCGGCGATGCCCGTGACATGGGTAACGGTCGAACAGGGAGAACGTCAGGATCTGGAGCGCGGGATCATCGGCCTACTCAGCAACTGGGACCGCGAAGCAGTGGATCCACCCTCGGAGAACTGGCTCGGTCGGTACCATCCATGGCCGATCATGAGATCCGGGCTGTGGAACGCCAAGCATATGAAGACCCCCTGGATGGCCGGCTTAGACTGCGCTGAGCGGTTGGCTGGCTCTCGCGATGGAAGGGAAGAGGTGTGACGTGCGATCCGCAACGGGATTGGTACTCTGTCTGACTGCAGCGCTGGCCATGGCCGTGGGCGTCCCGCCGGCATACGCGCAGGATGTCGAGTGGCGTTCGTACGGCTCGGACGCGGCCGGGACGAAGTACTCGCCGCTCGACCAGATCAACGCCGAGACGATCGGCGACCTGGAGATCGTCTGGAGGCAGTCGGTGCTGCCGGACGCGGTGCGGCAGGGGAGCGACCTGACGCCGCCGGTGGCGTCGCAGAACACGCCGCTGATGGCGGACGGGCGGCTCTACATCAGCACCGCGCTGGGGACCGTCGCCGCGCTCGACGCGACCACCGGCGAGGTGCTGTGGTTCGATACGCCGCCGGACCGTGACGGGGAGCCGTTCCAGCGGGTGCGCCAGACCCGCGGCGTCGCCTACTGGGACGACCCGCAGAGCGACGACGCGCGGGTCCTGGCCGTGGTCGGCGAGTACCTCGTGGCCCTCGACGCCGCGACGGGCGAGCGCTACCCCGACTTCGGGGACGGCGGGGAGGTCGATCTCCGGCTGGGATTCGACCGTCCGGTGGAGACGTTCAGCTGGGGCTCGCCGCCGCTCGTCGTCGGCGACATCGTGGTCATCGGTTCCGCGATGATGGACGTCACCAACCCCAACGTGCCCGCGATGAAGGAGATGCCGCCGGGCGACGTGCGCGGCTTCGACGTCCGCACCGGCGAGCAGGTCTGGATCTTCCGCACCATCCCGCGCGAGGGGGAGCCGGGGAACGAGACCTGGCTGACGGCCCTCACCGAGGACCGGGCGTCGTGGGAGTACAGCGGCAACACGAACATGTGGGCCTGGCCGAGCGCCGACGAGGAGCTGGGCTACGTCTACCTGCCGATCTCGACGCCGACCAACGACTACTACGGCGGCTATCGGCCCGGCGACAACCTGTTCGCGGAGAGCATCGTCTGTCTCGACGCGAAGACCGGGCGCCGCATCTGGCACTTCCAGGCCGTGCACCACGGCATCTGGGACTACGACTTCCCGGCCGCGCCCAACGTGATCGATCTCGAGGTCGAGGGCCGCGACGGGCCAATCAAGGCGCTCGCCGCGGTGAGCAAGCAGGCGTTCACCTACGTCTTCGACCGCGTCACCGGGGAGCCGATCTGGCCCATCGAGGAGCGTCCCGTGCCGCCCGGCGACGTGCCGGGGGAGTGGTACGCGCCGACCCAACCGTTCCCGACGAAGCCGCCCCCGTTCGACCAGCAGGGGACGACGGTGGACGACCTGATCGACTTCACGCCGGAGCTCAGGGCGGCGGCGCTCGAGGTCTTCAACCAGCACGTGACGGGGCCTCTCTTCACGGCGCCGTCCCTCGTCGACGACTCGCCGGGCGGCAACCGGGGGACGCTGCAGATGCCGGGCGTGGTCGGGGGCGCCGACTGGGGCGGCTCCGCCGTCGATCCGGAGACCGGCATCCTCTACGTTCCCTCCGTCCACAGCGAGTCGGTCATCGGCATCGTGCCGTCCGAGCATCCTCGCTCGGACATGCGGCTCGTGGTCGAGACCCTCAACCTGCTCGAGGGGCCGAACGAGCTGCCGCTCTTCAAGCCCCCGTACGGCCGGCTCGTCGCCATCGATCTGAACCGCGGCGACATCCTCTGGTCGGTCGCCAACGGCGACGGTCCGCGGGATCACCCGATGCTCGCGGATCTCGACCTGCCGCCCCTCGGGCAGCCGGGCCGCGTATCCCCCCTGGTCACGAAGTCGCTGGTCTTCCTCGGCGAGGGCGGCAACAGCGGCGTCGTCGTGCTGCAGCCGATCTGGGGCGGGGCGGGCGGCAAGCAGTTCCGCGCCTACGACAAGCTGACCGGTGACGTGGTCTGGGAGAAGGAGCTCCCCGGCGGCACGACGGCGGCGCCGATGACCTACATGGTCGACGGTCGGCAGTACATCGTCGTCACCGTCGGCTGGGAGGACATGCCGAGCGAGTACATCGCCCTCGCCCTGCCCTGACGCCCGCACGGCCCTGCGGCCTCGCCCGGCGAGCGCGCGACTCACGGGGACCGGCGGGTCGTACCCGAGCCGGCCTCCCGTTTCAGCTTCAGGAGCGGGTAGTCCGGATACCGCGGCGTCAGCGTGCGGTTCGTGCAGTCGGCGATGAGGTCCAGCGTCTCCAGGACGACCTGCCCGATCAGGGGCTCGCTCAGCGGCGGACCGACCACACAGTTCGTGATCATTGCGCGGTTGCCAATCCGGACGGTTACCGGGCCGGCCAGGGGGCGCTCGTCCCGTCGCTCGTCGGCGTACGTCACGAACGCCGTTTCCTGCTGCTCCAGCCCCAGGCGCTCCACGACGTTCTGCGGCAGGACCAGCGTCACGGCTCCGGTGTCGACGATCCCGTCGATCGTCGAGCGGCGGATGTCGGCCTCCTGGCCGTGTCCGCGGTCGAAGACGCCGCGGTCGAGCGTGTTTTCCAGGGTGACGTTGGAGCGGATCTCTCCCATCGGCTTCGCCCCCTGATTGTCGCCCGCTCGGCGTGCCGGCTGCAACCGGCCGCGTCAGGAAGATCTTCAGGAATACGTAAGCAGAAGTTCAGTTGAACGGCCGTCCGCGTTGCTGGATGCTGTGCGCCGGCTTCGGACCAGGGAAAGGACTACAGCGTGATCGCATCGACGATTCGGATGAGCGGGCAGCCCGCGCGGCGCGGGATGGGCCCGCTCGCGGCGGTGGTGGTGGTGGTGGCGGCGGCGTGGCTCGGCCCGCTCGCTGCTCGACCGGCGGACGGGCAGGAGCTCGGTTCCGTGCGGGGAACGGTTGTGGACGAGGCGGGCGGCACGGCGCTGGCCGGGGCCGTGATCACTCTCGAGGAGCTCGGGCTCTCGACGACTACAGGCTCGGACGGGGCGTTCGTCATCGACGGGGTCCCTGCCGGCGACTACACGCTGACGGCAGCCCGCAGCGGTTTCGCGCCGCTCACGTCCTCCGTCGCCGTGGCCGCGGGGCCGCCGATCCGTCTCGATCTGCGCCTCCCGGCAGCGGAGTTCGAGGAGCAGGTGGTCGTCACCGGGATTCGAAGCGAACTGGCGCTGGGGGACGAGACGGAAACCGGCAGCCGTCTGGGCCTGACCGCCATGGACGTACCGGCGTCCATCGACGTGATCGACAGCTCGGTCATGGAATCGCGGGGCTACCAGCGCATCAGCGACGCCGTGGAGACCACGCCGGGCGTCGTCGTCGGGCAGAACCCGGCCGCGCCCTCGAGCTTCTCGATGCGCGGCTTCACACGGTCGCAGATCACCGTGCTGCGCGACGGGATCTGGCTCGGTCCGGCCAACATGGTCATGCGGCCGCAGAATACCTTCAACCTCGATCGGGTGGAGGTGCTGCGCGGGCCGTCATCCGTCCTCAACGGGCAGGGCGCGGTGGCCGGCACCGTCAACGCCATCACGAAACAGGCTGCGCCGACCACGACGACGCAGTGGAACGCGCTCCTGTCGTACGGGCGCTTCAATACGTATCAGACGTCAGTGGGGGTGAACGGCCCGCTGAGCGAGTCGCTCTGGTACCGGCTCGACTTCAGCGGCTACGGCTCCGACGGTCACGTCGAACGGATGGAGCCGAGTTCTGCGAACCTCACGGGGAGCCTGCTGTGGC
>JAPOWL010000431.1 GCA_026707615.1 Acidobacteriota bacterium
GATAGAGCTTGTTCAGGAATGGATGGCCGTCGCGCGACGGCTGCGCGAAGCGATGGTTGAAGCTGCCGCGTCCGCCCCCGGCCACGTGCGCCAGGACTCCGTCGAACGCGCGGCGGCCCCGCTCGTCGGCGTTGAATCCGTGGTAGAGGAACGTGCGCAGGAAGCGGCCGCTCTGCGAGACGCCCCAGGCGATGGCGTGGTCGATCGCGCCCGCCGGCAGACCCAGCTCCGGCGCCGCCGCGTGCTTCAGGTGCGAGATCATGTCGCGCACCGCCGCGGGTCCGAGGCCGACCAGGGCCGGGTCCTGCGCGACGTACACCACGTCGTAGATCCTGTGCGGCTCGAAGCCGCCCTCCAGGTAGACGCGAGTCGGATCGTCGACCACCGTGCCGTCGTCGTCGCGGCGGGCGAAGCGCCATCGCTCGCGCGGAATGACGTGCCGCGGCTGGTCCACGCCGTCGCGCACGGTCAGGACGTTCCGCGGATCGTCCGGGTCGGCGACCGGATAGGCGATGTGGCTCCGGTCCGCGAGCGAGCGGTCGTAGGCGAGCTCGTTGACGATCACCTCACTTCGCACGAGCCCCGTGATCGGGCTCGCGCCGTCCGACGCCACCGGCGTGTGCAGCCGCATCTGCCCGTCGCGCACCGGGACATCGAACTGCCAGCCGAGCCACAGCAGCGAGAAGCCGTTCTCGAGCAGGAAGCCGTCGCCCATCTCCGCCGCCGTCCCGGGGTCGCGGCTGCCGGCGGCGTTGTTGAAGTAGCCGAGCATCCCCTTGCCGCCGCGGTTCGACACCTCGTAGAGGACGGTGCCGTTGCCCCGCCCGGCGTCCTTCGGCTTCAACAGGAAGAAGTTCGAGCGGAACTCCACCATTCCGCGTTCGTTGCGCGGCGCGAGGTCGATGTCGGTCACGATCCGGTTGGCCGCGTTCTCGGGGTCGACCTCGAAGTAGGCCATTCCGGCCAGCTTCTCGTAGGGACCGGCGAGGCCGTAGGCGGCACCATCCGCGACGTCGGCCCGAGTCTCGACCTCGATGCGCACCACGTCGGCGGCCGCCGGAGCAGCCGCGAGAAGCACGGTGGCCAGGAGCGCGGAAACGGCAGCGGGGCGGGGACGGGTCATCGTCTTCTCCTCGAAGCGGTCCCTGGATCGGGTCCGCCGGTGCGGTCAGACAGGCGGGGCTCGACGCCCGGCGACACCAGTCCGTGACGTTACCACGGAAGGCGCGCCCGCTCTCCCACCGGTCGTCGCCCGCCGGCTCCGCGTGGTTGGGGATCCGGACGGCTCGAGCGGGCACCGGCCCCCACGGACGTAAACGGCGGCGTGGCGCGTCACGTATATGCGGGTAACCTCAGCCATGCCTTCCAGGTACCTCGCGGCGCTCCTCCTCGTGGCCGTCGGCGCGGCCGGCGTGCTCGTCTACCAGCGGGTGCTGCCCGCCGGCCCGGCCGGACAGATGGGGCCGGGCGGCGGACGCCCGGGCGCCGGGTTCGGCGGCTTCCGGGGCGGCGGCGGCCGGTCCCGGGTCGCGCCGCCGCCGATGCTCGTGGAGGCGGCGCCGGTCGAGCGCGCCGAGATCGAGGAGCGGCTCGAGCTGGTCGGCAACCTGGTGGGTGCTGCCACGGTGGAGGTGGCACCCAAGGTCGACGGACGGCTGCGCGAGATTCCGGTCCGGCTCGGCGACCCCGTCACGGAAGGGCAGGTGGTGGGCCGGGTCGAGGACGACGAGCTGCAGCAGCAGCTGAGCCAGCGCGAGGCTTCCTACGAGGTTGCCCGGGCGACCGTCCGGCAGCGGGAGGCGGACCTGGCGCTCGCCCGGACCACGCGCGACCGCTCCCAGAGCCTGTTCGCCCGCGAGCTGGTCGCCCGCCAGGAGCTCGACGACGCCGAGGCCCGGCACCAGGCCGCGCAGGCCCAGCTCGACCTCGCCCGCGCACAGTTCGACGAGGCGGGGGCCCGCCTGGCGGAGCTGCGGATCAACCTCGAGAACACCGCGCTGGTCTCGCCGGTCGACGGCTTCATCGGCCGGCGCTACCTCGACCCCGGCGCGTACGTCACCTCGAACACCGCGGTCGTCTCGGTGGTCGACATCAGCCTCGTCCGCCTGGTGGCGAACATCGTCGAGCGCGACCTGCGGGCGGTCGGCGAGGGGGTGACGGCGCACATCGAGGTCGACGCGTTCCCCGACGAGTCGTTCACCGGCCGCGTCGCCCGCGTGGCGCCCGTGCTCGACCCGGCCACCCGCACGGCGGAGATCGAGATCGAGATCCCGAACCCGGACTTCCGCCTGAAGCCGGGGATGTACGCCCGCGTCGGCCTCGCCGTCGGCAGCAAGGACCGGGCGCTGGTCGTGCCGCGAGAGGCGGTCGTCGTCCGCACGAGCGCTCGCGGGGTGTTCGTCGTCGACGACGACGGCGAGGGCCGCAACGCCCGGTTCGCGGCCCTGGTCACCGGCCTGGAGGACGACCGTTACGTCGAGGTCGTCGACGGCGTTGCCGAGGGCGACCGCGTGGTCACCACGGGAGCGGCCGGCCTGCAGCACGGAGATCCCGTCCGGCTTCCCGGCGACGGTGCGCCCGGCGCCGCGGCGAATGCGGGACGAGGCGCTCCGTCGGGGGCGTCGGCGGGCCGAAGGCCTGGCTTGGGAGATGGGCCCGGCCGAGGCTCGCCGGGTGAAGGCCCGCCGGGTGGAGGCATGCGCACTGCGGCTCCGCCCGCCGGGTCGCCGACGCGCGGAGCGCCCCGGGCCGGCGGATCCTCCACCGCCGGCGGTTTCGCCCTGTCCTCGGGCGGGCCGGCTCCCGGTGGACGGGAGAGCGACGCTCCCGGAGCGGGGGGCGCCACCGCGGTCCCGGGAGGTGCCCCTCCGCCCGGCACACGACCGGGAGCGGCCGCCGCCGCAGTCACTCCTCCGCCTGGCCCCCCGCGGGATGCCGCAGCGGTTGGCGAGCCGCCCGCTCCGCCGGGCACGCTCGTGGGTGCGGCGCTGGTCGAGGCCCTGCGCTCCGGCCCCGATGCCCCCCGCCGGAATCCCGACTGAACGGAGTTCGCATGAGCCTGCCTCGCACGGCCGTCCGTCGTCCGGTGACGATGACGATGATCAGCGTGGTCATCATCCTGCTGGGCGCGGTGGCGCTGGTCCGCCTGCCGGTCGACCTGATGCCGGACGTCACGTTTCCCAGCCTCTCGCTCACGGTCAGCTACCCCGACGTCGGCCCGCTCGAGATGGAGGAGCTGGTCACGCGGCCGCTGGAGCAGGCCGTCTCGGCGATCGCCGGCCTGGAGGAGGTGACGTCGACCTCCCAGGAGGGGAGCAGCCAGATCCGGCTGAGCTTCGGCTGGGGGACGGACCTGAACGAGGCCGCCGACGATCTCCGGTCCCGCATCGACCGCATGCGGAACCGGCTGCCGGAGGACTCCGAGCCGCCGGTCATCTTCAAGTTCGACGCGGCGAACGCCCCCATCATGTTCCTGGGCCTGGAGGGCGACGCCGAGCCGGTGGCGTTGCGCGAGACGGCGGAGAACGACCTCGGACCGCGCCTCGAGCGGGTGCCGGGGGTCGCCACGGTCACCGTCCGGGGCGGCCTGCGCCGGCAGATCCGGGTCGAGCTGGCGCGCGACAGGATCACGGCCCTCGACCTGTCGGTGAACGACATCATCACGCTGCTGCAGATCGAGAATCGGAACGTCCCGATCGGGGAGCTCGACGACGGCGACATGACCTACCTGCTGCGGAGTCCGGGGCAGTTCTCCAGCCTCGACGACATCCGCAACGTCGTCGTCATGACCCGCGGCGGCGTCCCGGTCTACATGCGCGACATCGCGGAGGTCAGCGACGGCACGGAGGATCAGGAAGAGCTGGTCCGCATCAACGGACGGACCGCCGTCCAGATCATGATCAGCAAGCAGTCGGGCCGCAACACCGTCTCCGTGGCCCGGGCCGTCCGCGCCGAGATCGACCGCATCAACCGCGAGATGCCGTGGGTCCGGCTGAGCACCCGCATGGACTCGGCCGTCTTCGTCGAGCGGTCGATCAACGCCGTGCGCAACGTCGTCCTCTGGGGCGCCATGCTGGTCGTGGTCGTCCTGTTCGCCTTCCTGCGGAACGTCCGGACGACGCTGATCATCTGCACCGCCATCCCCATCTCGATCATCGGCACGTTCGCGATGGTCTACTTCGCCGGCTTCACGCTGAACACGCTGACCTTCGGCGGGCTGGCCCTGGGCGTCGGCATGATCGTCGACGCCTCGATCGTCGTGCTCGAGAACACCTTCCGCCACATGGAGGGCGGGAAGGACCGCACGACGGCAAGCATCGACGGGGCGGAGGAGGTGAGCGGCGCCATCGTGGCGTCGACGCTCACGCAGGTGGCGGTGTTCCTGCCGCTGCTCTTCCTCACCGGGATCGCGAGCATCATGTTCGGCCAGCTGGCCATGGTCGTGATGATTGCGCTCGCGATGTCGCTGTTCGTGGCCGTCACGCTGGTGCCGGTGCTGACGTCGAAGCTGCTCCGCCTGCCGCCCCCGCCGGGAGAGCGGCGCGGGATCGCCGGCCGCCTGATGAACCTGAGCGAGCGCGGGCTGGGGTGGGTCGACGAGCGGTATCAGAAGGGTATCCACCTGGCGCTGGCGCACCGCCCGACGGTGCTCCTCGTCGCAGGGGCCCTCGTCTGGGTGACGGTGATGCTGTTCCCGGGCATTCCCGTCGAGCTGACGCCGGACGTGGACGAGGGCGAGGTGCGCGTCTACGCGGAGCTGCCCATCGGCACCCGCTTCGAGCGCACGCTCGCCGTGATGCTCGAGCTCGAGAACCGCGTCAACGCGGAGGTGCCCGAGGCGGTCAACGTCACCACGCAGGTCGGCGGCGGGCGCGGCCCGTTCGGGGGCGGCTCGAGCCACCGCGGATCGATGACGGTGACGCTGGTCGAGAAGACGGAGCGGGATCGATCGAGCAATCAGATTGCGATGGCCCTGCGGCGCTCGATGAACACGCTCCCCGGCGTGATCATCCGCGCGCGGGCCTCCGGCGGCAACCGGATGATGACGCGCATGATGCGCAGCGGCTCCGGCGACGACGCCCGGCTGGCGCTCGAGATCCGCGGCCACGACCTCGACGATGCCCGCCAGGTCTCGGAGCGGGCGATGGCGGTCATGACGAGCACGGAGGGCATCGCGGACGCCGAGATGGCGACCGAGCAGGGGCGTCCCGAGCTCGCGATCCGCGTCGACCGCTCCAAGGCCGCCCTGCTCGGGCTGCGCGTCTCCGAGGTGGCCGAGGCGCTCAGGACCGGCGTGGCCGGGACCGAGGCGGCCTTCTACCGGGAACGGGGCGACGAGTACCCGATCGTCGTCCGCCTCCGGGAGGCGGACCGGCTGCGTACCGCCGACATCCACGACGTGCCGCTCAGCACGCCGGGCGGGATGGTGATCCCGGCGCGCAACGTCATCGCCGTCAACCCCGATTCCGGCCCGGAGCAGATCGAGCGCAAGAACCAGGAACGGATCGTGCGCGTGAACGCGGAGATCGAGACGACGCTCAGCGAGGCGGTCGCCGCGGTCGCGGCGCGCATCCCCGACATCGATCCACCGCCCGACTTCTCGGTCGGCTTCGGCGCCGAGGTCGAGGAGCAGGCGCGCTCGTTCGGCCAGCTCCAGTTGATCCTCATCCTGGCCATCGTGCTCGTCTATGCGGTCATGGCCGCGCAGTTCGAGTCGTTCCGCGACCCCTTCATCATCCTGCTGTCGATCCCGCTCGCGGGCATCGGCATCGTCGGCTCGCTGCTGGTGACGGGCACCCCGTTCAGCCTCCAGGCCTACATGGGGGTCATCGTGCTGGGCGGCCTCGTCGTCAACAACGCCATCCTGCTGGTCGACTACACGAACATCCTGCGGCGGCGGGACGGGATGCCGCTGCGGGCGGCCGTGGAGCGGGCCGGCCGGACGCGGCTGCGGCCGATCCTGATGACGACGGTGACGACGCTGCTCGGCATGATGCCGATGGCGCTCGGCATCGGGGAGGGCTCGGAGCTCCAGGCGCCGCTGGCCCGCGTGATCATCGGCGGGCTCCTCTCGTCGACCCTGGTGACCCTGGTCGTCGTGCCCGTCGTCTACACGCTGTTCGAGGAGGGGTTGGCGGGCCTGCGCCGACGTCCGCAGCAGCCGCTGCCCGAGGTTTCGGGTTGACGATGTGGCGCGGGCGACAAACCGTGCCGCCCGCACCACCGGAGGCGTGTGCGGGGCCTTACTGCTGCGCCGGGATCGCCCGCTGGCGGTCGAGCGGCGAGACGGTCAGCGTCCAGGTGAGCGGCACCGACGCCGGGTTGAAGCAGACCGCGTCGTCGCACGCCTGGTAGTCGAGGCGGCCGGTGAGCGTCAGCGCGTCGATCTCGGCGAGCCTGGCGGCCGACTCCGGGTCGCCCTCCACCACGATCTCCTGCACCAGGCGGAACGGCCGCTGGTAGACCGGCACGTGCTCGTCCAGCGGCTCGAAGTGGTAGATCTCCGAGGCCGGGTACTCCGCCGGCAGCACGCGCAGGAAGCTCGGCACCTCGAGCTCGAGGCCGATGACCCGGTAGCCGAGTTCCTCGGCGCCCGGCGCGTAGACGTGCATCTTCGGCTTGGGCGTGATGTCGAGCGCCAGGTGGAAGCGGCTCCCCACGAGGATGTCGGGGTTGCTCTGCGAGGCGCTGATCTCGAGGTGCGCGGTCTCGCCCGACGAGCCCGCGATGCCGGAGATCGGCGTGCCGAGCTTCAGCATGATGTTCGCGGCGGTGTTCCGCTCGCGGTAGAACTCCTCGAAGAAGCGCGACGTGACGCGTCCCTCGCGGTCGACGATGAACGTGCCGGGGAACGGCGTGCCGACGATCATCGGATTGGCGCCGAACACCGAGACGTACTGGTTCACGTCGGCCTGGACGTCCGGGTCGTCGGCGTTGGGTCCGATGCCCTCCTCGGCGATGTGGTTGTAGATGCCGAAGGCGCGGATTGCGGCGGAGTCGTCATCGGAGAGCAGCGGGACGTCCCTGACGCCGCGGCGCTCCGCGAAGGCGGCCAGCACCTCTTCCGTGTCGTAGCTGATGGCGGCGACGCCGAGCCCCTGCGCCCGCAGGTCTTCGAGCCGGTCTTGCAGCTCCACGAGCTGCGCTTTGCAGTACGGTCACCAGTTGGCCGAGCGGTGGAAGACGATCATCGCCCCCCGCTCGCCCATGATAGATTCCAGCGTCTGTACCTTCCCGTGCTGATCCGGGAGCGCGAAGTCGGGGATCCGCTCTCCCACCTGCGGTCCGAGCGACGATACGTCCACCGGCTCCCTTTCCTGCGCGTCCGGCGCGGCGGGCATCGCCAGCACGAGGCCGGCGGCGACGATTGCGGCGTACACCATGCGTCTCATGCGCGGGATCCTAGGAGCTTGCGCCGCAGAACGCAACGCGGTGAGTGCCGCGGCGCGAGCTCCTGGGCCGGTGGGGGCTGGGGCCGACCCGGAGCTTGCGACGGGTTGG